>JAKAAV010000240.1 GCA_021802185.1 Chloroflexota bacterium
GGAGACCGCACGGCGCGGAGTGGACGGAGGGCGCGGGGTGAGGTCGAGGACGGGGAGCTGTCGGATCGCCATGGCGGCTCAGTCTAGCGAAGGGCGTGTGACGGGCCCGGACGACGATCGTGGAGTTCCGGCCGGCGTGTCGAGCACGGGCTCCGACCCGAGCGCGACGAGGAGCGCGTCGGCGGCCGCGTCGGGGACGTGGCAGACGGCCTGCGCCTGGGCATACGTCCACGTGTCACCGTGGAAGTCGCTTCCACCCGCCGCGAGCAGCCCGTGGTCGCTCGCGAACTGCGCCAGCCGCCGGCGCAGGTCGTCGTCGAACGACACGTACCACGCCTCGAGGCCGGCCAGACCCCAGTCCCGAAGCCGCTCGACGACCTCCGGACGCTCGAGCGCCTCGGGGAAATGGGCCAGCGACGCGATCCCGCCCGCCGCCCGGATCGCGTCGATCGCCTCGCGAGGGTCGAGCCCCATGCGCGGCACGTACCCGGGGGCGCCGTGCGCCAGCAGCCTGGTCATCGCGTCGTCGACGCTCTCCGCGTACCCCGCTGCGACCAGCGCGCGGGCGATGTGCGGGCGCCCGGGGGAGCTGACCGCCGGCCCCATCGCCCCGGGGAGCTGCTCGTCGATACCCATGCCGAGGTCGCGCAGCCGCTCGACGATCTGCTCCGCCCGGGCGCCACGGCGTCGCCGCTGCGACTCGAGCGCGGCCTCGAACGCGGCATCCGCGGGATCCATCCCGTAGCCGAGGATGTGGAGCTCGTCCTCGCGCAGCCCGGGCACGTCGCGCGCGATGCTGTTGATCTCGACCCCCGGGATGAGGACCGGCCACGGGGACCGGGCCTGCCTGGTCGCCCGGCCGCGCCAGGCCACGCTCACGCCGCCGGTGGCGGCGAGCTCCCGGTACCCGTGGAGCGTGTCGTGGTCGGTGATGGCCGCCACCGCGATCCCCCACTCGCGCATGGCGGCGAGCAGCGCGGACGGCTCCAACACCCCGTCGGACCGCGCGGTATGGCAGTGCAGGTCGACCCGGTTCCGCCTGGGTGTGGTCACGCGCGGACGCGTGCGCGACGCGACGCGCGCGGACCCGGGCGCCCGCGGCACGACGCACCGCGGCCGGCCTCGCGAGCGCCGGCGCGGGCCGGGATCACGAGTCGATCATCCGGCTCAGGCGCTCGATGTGAAGCGCGCGGCCCGAGGCGACCTCGACGTCGACCTGGACCGCGTTGAACACGACGGGTCCGCTGCCGACCTCGAAGCGCGTGGGCAGCCCGTTGAGGAACCGCGGCAGGACGGTCCGGGGGTCGAACCCGATGACGCTGTACACGGGCCCGGTCATGCCGATGTCGGTGAGGTACGCCGTCCCGCGCGGCAGGATCCGCTCGTCGCCGGTCACCACGTGCGTGTGGGTCCCACAGACGGCGCTGACCAGCCCGTCGAGGAACACGCCGAACGCGTTCTTCTCGCTCGTGAGCTCGCAGTGGAAGTCGACGAGCCGGACCTTCGGCAGCTCGTCGGCACCGTCCTCGAGCAGCGCCCGCACCGTCGTGAACGGGTTCTCGATCGGCTGCATGTACGTGCGGCCCTGGGCGTTGATGACCGCGACCTCGCTGCCGTCGACGGCGTGGTACACGCCCCACCCGCGGCCTGGCACCCCGTCCTGCCCGTAGTTGAGCGGGCGCAGGATGCGGTCCTCGTGCTCGAGTTCCGCGTAGATCTCGCGCTTGTCCCAGATGTGGTTGCCGCTGGTGATGACGTCGACGCCCGCCCGGAAGAGGCCCTGCGCGGTCGAGGCCGTCAAGCCCATCCCGCCGGCGACGTTCTCGCCGTTCGCGGTCACGAAGTCGAGCGCGCGCTCGTCCCGCAGGGCCGGCAGCGTCCGCTCGACCGCCTCGCGGCCGGGTTTCCCGATGACGTCGCCAATCATGAGAATGCGCAGCGTGCCGTTCCGGGGACGCTGTGGGGCGGGCGCCAGCCGGTCGGCCGCCTGGACCTCGCGAACCTCGTGTCGCACTACTTCGCGTATTCCACGGCCCGCGTCTCGCGGATCACCGTCACCTTGATCTGCCCCGGATACGTCAGGGACTCCTCGATCTTCCGGACGATGTCCCGGGCGAGCCGCATCGAGGCGAGGTCGTCGATCTCCTCGGGCCGCACGAGTATCCGGACCTCGCGACCGGCCTGGACCGCGAACGAGCGCTCGACGCCGGGGAAGCTGTCGGCGATCGCCTGCAGGTCCTCGAGTCGCTTGACGTACGCCTCCATCGACTCGCCGCGCGCCCCGGGGCGGCTGGCGCTGATGGCGTCCGCGATCTGGACGATCGGGGCCTCGATGCACGCGTACTCCACCTCCTGGTGGTGCGCGGCGATGGCGTTGACGACCCGCGGTGCGAGGCCGTTCCGCTGTGCGATCTGGCCGCCGATCTGCGCGTGCGGGCCCTCGACCTCGTGATCCACGGCCTTGCCGATGTCGTGGAGCAGCCCGCCGGCCTTCGCGATCTGGATGTCCGCGCCGACCTCCGCCGCGATGATGGCCGAGAGGCGGCTCGTCTCGACGGCGTGCTTGAGGACGTTCTGGCCGTAGCTGGTGCGGTACTTCAGGCGGCCGAGGAGCTTGATGAGCTCGGGCGGCAGTCCGGGGACGCCGGCGTCGTACGCGGCCTGCTCGCCTGCCTGCTTCATCGCAAGGTCGACCTCGGCGCGCGCCTTCGCCACGACCTCCTCGATCCGGCCCGGGTGGATCCGGCCGTCCTGGATGAGCTTGGTGAGCGCCAGTCGCGCGACCTCGCGGCGGACGGGATCGAAGCCGCTGATCAGGACGGACTCGGGGGTGTCATCGATGATCAGGTCGATCCCGGTCGCCTGCTCGAGTGCGCGGATGTTTCGGCCCTCGCGGCCGATGATCCGGCCCTTCATCTCGTCGGACGGCAGCGGGACGACCGAGACGGTCATCTCGGCCGTATGGTCGGCCATGATCCGCTGGATCGCCGTGACGACGATCTCGCGCGCCCGGTCCTCGGCCGCGTCGCGAGCCTCGCGCTCGATCGCGCGCGCGACTCGGACGGCGTCGTGCTCGGCCTCCTCGCGGACTTGCTCGAGGAGCTGCGCCTTGGCCTGGTCCGCGGTCATGCCACTGACTCGTTCGAGGGCCGCGACCTGCTCCTGCCGGGCCCGGCCGAGCGCGTCGCGCTGCTCCTGGAGCTCGCGCTCGCGGTCGAGCAGCTTGCGGTCACGCTGCTCGAGCATGTCGGTGCGCTGATCGAGCTGCTCGTCGCGCTGGAGAAGCCGACGCTCGAGGGTCGCGAGCTCGGCTCGCTTCGAGCGCTCCTCCTCCGCGACCTCGCGCTGCAGGCGCACCTGCTCGTCCTTGGCCTGGAGGATCAGGTCCTTCTGCTGGGCGCGGGCCTCCGCGACGATCCGCCCGGCCTTCTCCTGCGCGGCGCGCACCGTCTGCGCCGCCCAGACCCCTCGCGCGAGGAATCCGAGGGCAGCCCCACCGGCGATGAGGATGATGGCCCCCACCGCCAGGAGGATGGCGTTATCGGACATGTCTGCCTCCGTCCGGCGTGCCGCCGGAAGGTGGAGTTGTATGAGTCGTAGACCCGAGCGCCCCCACCTGGGCGCCCGGCGGCCGAGCGATGATCCCGACGTCCGTGACCGCGGACCGAGCGTCCCGGCCGTTGCGTCACGCGCGCCGGAGTAGTGAATCCGAAACGAAGCCTATACGTGTCGCGGAAGACGCGTCAAACGTCGCGCTTCCACACGCGCTCCGACCGCGCGCAACCTCGCCGAGCGCGGGTCGTCGTCCCGCGAATTCCTCGTCGACGGTGCAGCCGCCGCGTCAGCCGCCGGCGTGCCGATCCATCGGGCCGTCGCGGCGCGTTCCCGCACCAGCCCGCCGTCGCTCGGCTCCCACGGTCCCGCTCGCGGCCGCTCCGCGCGCTCGCAGGCCGTCCACGCGTCAGGCGTCGTCCCCCGGCTCCACGCCCTCGGCATCGGCGTCCAGCATCGAGTTCGCGGATTCCGCCGCCATCCACCGCCGGACCGCCGAACGGCACGTCTCCGGATCGAATCCGTTCCGGACAAGGAGCGCGTACGCCCGGTCGCGCCGCCGCCGGAGATCCGGCTCGCGCAGGAGCGTACTCGACCGGCGCGCGAGCACCCGGTCCGCCGCGACGCGTTCCGGGTCTGGCAGCGGGTCTTCGGGCGACCATCCGCCGACGCCTGACTCGCCGGTGACGGCCGTTTCGAGGCTCGCGTTCCCGCCGGTCGCCGGCGGCCGGCGGCCGGCCCCCGCGCTGGTCCCCGCGCCGGTCGCCGCCGGACCCGGGATC
>JAKAAV010000241.1 GCA_021802185.1 Chloroflexota bacterium
CCCGGAAGTCCATGCCCCAGACGGCCGGATGCCGGCCCTGCCCGGGGCCGGCATCCGTGTTCGCGGCCGCCCGGGGGAGGAGGAGCCCGGCCGGCGTGATGTGGTGGTGGTCGGTCAGGTTCGCTCGAACGAACGGCGTGCGCTCAGGCCAGCGGTCGCGCCCCCACCCGAAGGGACGGACCGGAGCAGGAACTGGGAGCCGTCGCCGTTGCGGCCGGTGGATCCCGGCCCGGGCGTTCCGCCCATGGCCGCCGCCCGCCGGGTCCTGATCGCCAGGTACAGGTCCATGATCTGGCGGACGTGCACCTCCGTCAGCTGCTCGTCGGACCGCAGCGCGTACTCCACGCGCGCGGTGGGGTTCGTCGTCGTCCCGACCTGCCCGAAGTAGGCCGGCGAGTCGCCGTCCTCGCGGATCTCCCGGAGTCCCCGGGCCAGCTTCGTCGCCGTCCCGAGCGATGGCGTGCGATCGCCGCGGACGAGGCGCGAGATCGTGGAGTGGTCCACTCCGGCCTGCTGCGCCAGCTGGCGCTGCGACATCCGCTTCGCCTTCAGCTGGGCGCGCAGCCATTCGTTGAAGCCCCGAGGATCCTGCACGCTCATGTGCGGATGATCGACGGCGCCTTCACGCACCGGAATAGCCCGTTGGTACCCGAGGGGGGACCCGGTCGCGTATCGGCTGCAAGGTCGGCGGTTAGGTGGCCGGCGGATCCGTTGGAGGGCGGGGCCGCTTCTTCGCCCGGGCCACCGCTCGACGAGCTCGGTGGGCGCCGGGTCGGCCGAAGCCGGGTCGCCGCGACAAGGGGTGCCCGCCGGGTGCAGTCCCTTCCGGCCAATGCTCACCCCAGCCGTGCCCGCCCGGTCAGCTGGGAGGCGTTCTCGAGCGCGCGCCTTTCGCGTGGTGTGCGGCCGGCGGCAGCTCCGGCAGCGGCTCGCCGGCGAGCATCAGGCGCACGCGCTCCATGTTGACCGCGTCGTAGCCCTCGTCCATCCCCGGCGTCTCGAGGTAGAAGGGCACGGTCGCGAGCGCTGGGTGGAGCACGAGGTGGCGCAGGCCGATCGGTCCGATCTCGCCCGCCCCGACGTGCGCGTGCCGGTCCGCGTGGGAGCCCAGTCCCGCCTTCGAGTCGTTCAGGTGGACCATGGCGATCCGCCCCGGACCGAGCTCCGACTCGAGCCGGCCGAGCAGGCGGTCGACCTCCTCCGGCCGGGAGATCTCGTACCCGGCGCCCCAGGCGTGGGCGGTGTCGAGGCAGAACGTGACCCGTCGCAGGTCGATGCCGGTCCTCCGGATCGCGTCCTGGATCACGGCAAGCTCCTCGACCGTGCCGCCGAGCCCGTCGCCGCCGCCGGCTGAGTTCTCGAGCACGAGCAGCGGCGCGCCGTCCTCGCTCGGAACTGCCTCGAGCGCCATGTGGACCGCCGCCGCGATCCGCGAGATGCCGATCTCCGGGCCGTGCCCGCGGTGCGAGCCGATGTGCACGTTGAGGAACGCGGCGCCGTAGACCGCGGCCATCCGGAGTTCGGCGATGAGGGTCTCGACGGTGCGGCTCCAGATCGTCTCGTCGGCGGTCGCGAGGTTCAGCAGGTACGGCCCGTGGACCGCGAGCGGCAGGACGTCCTCCTCGATGAGGCGCTGGCGGAACGCGGGCAGGTCGGCCGGGGGAGCGGCCCGTCGGCGCCACTGGCTCGGATTGTCGGCGAACACCTGCAGGCACGTCGCGCCGATGGCCCGGGCGCGATCGACCGCCTTGACCATCCCGCCGGCCAGGGGCAGGTGCGCGCCGACGCGACGGCCGGCAAGGGCCGCGAGGGGATCGGGCTGCATGGATCGATGGTATCGGAGCGTGACGGGCGATGGAGAATGGTTGCGGTCGCTCGAGCGCATCCCGGCGCACGAGGAGAAGCGCCTCGTGGTCCTGCGGTACCTGGCGGAGTCGCTGTTCACGCCCGGCGAGCGCTACGACGAGCGCGAGGTCAACCGGCGGCTCGCGGGCGCGCACGAGGACGTCGCGTCGCTGCGGCGCTACCTGGTGGGCGCGCGCATCATGGAGCGCGAGTCGGGCCAGTACTGGCTGACCTCGCAGGAGACGTGGCCGCGGTGACGGCCTGATCCGACATCCCGCGCGCTACTTCCGGCCCGGCGTGTAGGCGCCCCCGATCGTCGGCTCGATCATCCCGTAGTCGCCGTCTCGGCGTCGGTAGAGAACCGCCAGGCGCTCGTTCTCCGCGTTCACGAACAGGAAGAACGAGTGGCCGAGCTCCTCCATCTCGGCGACCGCGTCCTCCTCGAACATCGGTTGGATCGCGAAGCGCTTCACCTTCACGACCGACTTGTGTCCGTTGCCCTCGTCCGACTCGGTCGCGCCCACGGCCATCGAGCGCTGGATCTCCTTGGCCTGCTCCGACCGCGCGCGCGTGCGCGGTCGCTCCTTGTGCTCGACG
Source organism: Chloroflexota bacterium (assembly GCA_021802185.1). Classification (GTDB taxonomy): domain Bacteria; phylum Chloroflexota; class Limnocylindria; order Limnocylindrales; family CSP1-4; genus JAJYNJ01. The sequence continues at coordinate 2,443 of JAKAAV010000241.1, forward strand.
GCGAGTTCCTCGCCCTTGTCGATCGCGATGTCGGTGGCGGCATGGAACGTCGCGGCCCGGGCCTCGGCCCGGACCGGCTTGCCATGCAAGAGGAGTGTCAGCTCCGCGATGTGCGTCTGGTCCGCCGACCTGTTGTGCTCGACCGAGAACTCCACGATGACCTCGCTCCGGTCGTCGAGGAGGCGGGCCAGCCGCTGTACCTTCTGCTCGGCATAGCGGCGGTCCGTATCGAGAACGTCGAGGTTCTTGCCTTTGACGGTCGTTCGCACGGCTGACCTCCTTGCCGCGATTCTACCTGCGGGCACGCGCGGTTCCGCGAGTGCCGATCGGCGATTCCTGGTCTCTTGGCGAGCCCGGGTCGCAGCAGCTCCTTCGAGTGATCGAGATCGCGGTCGCGCGGCCGCGCGCACCGCCTCGCGGGGATCGGGGTTCTCGCTCGTGCCATCGCCCACGTCCGACAGGCTTGCGAACCAGGCGAGCCGTCAACCGCGAACGCGAACGGCGGAGAGCGCCATTGACCCTGCAAGGCCGGGTCTGGACAATTCCATCACAAGGAGGGACTCCGGTGGGCGATCCGATCGGCACCGTCGTCGACCTCGCGGCGAACGGCATCGCGTGGCTGCACGCGCAGGCGTATGGGTTCGGACTCCTCGTGCTCCCGCTCGGTGCGCTGGGAATCATCAGCCTGCTGGTCTCGCGCAACCGCTGAACGCGTGGCAAGACGGCGGGGTGGCTCCGGCGACGCGGCTGTTCTGCGCGCTCGGGCACGTCGGTCAACGCTCGCGAGCCACCGTGACCGCCGACACGCACCGCGCCCCCCCCGCGTAGAGCGCCCGCGCGCACGCCGACAGCGTCGAGCCCGTCGTGACGATGTCGTCGAGCAGCAGGACGTGTCGTCCGCGGACCGCACGAGCGTGCTCCCGCCGGCACTCGAACGCGTGCCCCACGTTGGCCGCCCGCCCGGCACGCCCGAGGTGGTACTGCGCCGTCGTCGCCACCGCGCGCTGCAGCGCCGGCACCGTCGGCAGCCCGAGCTCCGACGCCGCGACTCGAGCGAGCAGCGTTGCCTGGTCGTAACCTCGATCGCGCAGCCGCTCCGTGTGGATCGGCACCGGCACCACGACCTCTCCGCCGACGCCGGCCCGCGACCACCGCCGCCCGGCGGCGCGGCCCAACGGCTCCGCCACCCGCCGGTCGCCGTCGTACTTCAGCGCGAGCAGCGCGGCCCGTACGGGGCCGGTGAACGCCGCGCACCACTCGAGCTGGGCGAGGCCGTCGGGGAGGTCGGCCGGCAGCCCGATCGGCAACCCCGGCGGCTCGTCGAGCCGGCGCTCGAGAGGCCGGATGCACGTCGCGCACAGCGACGTGCCCTCCGTCCCGCAGCTGGGACAGCGCGGCGGAAGGATCAGGTCGAGCAGGACCGTCATTCGCCGGATCGTCCCAGAGGGCGCTTGGCCGCCACTTATCATCGCCTTCGTGCACGACCTGCCCGCTGAGATCGACGCCGACGCAAACGCGTTGGCAACGCGGCCTGCCCCCGCGGCGGACGGTGCGGCCTGCAGAGGGCCCTCGGCGTCCCGCATCTCGCGCGCCGACGTCGCCGGGCTCTCGGTGGCTCTGACCGGTGGGGTCTTCCTAGCCGCGGCGCTCGTCGTCTTCCAGGGGAGCCGCGGCGCGGCATACGACTTCGTCGCCTACCTCGATGCCGCACGCCGACTGGCGGCAGGCCTCCCCCTGTACCAGGCCGTGACCCAGCAGGGTCCGTTCTCACCCGGGCCGCACGATCTCTACCTGTATCCGCCGCCGCTCGCGGTCCTGCTCCTCCCGCTCACGACGCTTGCGACGCCGGCGGCGACGGCG
>JAKAAV010000242.1 GCA_021802185.1 Chloroflexota bacterium
GGCCGTCACGCAGCTGATCCCGGTGTGCGGAATCGTCATCGACGGCGGTCCGTTGGCCGCCGACGGATGGGTGAGCGCCTACCTGCCCTACCCGCTCTACGCGCTCTGGCTCGCGAGCGCGGCGGTCGTCACGACTCTCCGGGCCGGGAACGCGTCGGCGAGCCTCGGGCCTGTCACGGCTGCGTGAAGGACCCATCTGATGACATCGACCAACGCAGCCGCTCTCCCGCTCAGGCCTGACAGCACCCTCGCATACGCCCCTCGCTCACGATGGGTCTCACCCTCGCGATCGCTTCGATCGGTGTTGCTCCAGCCGGAGGATCTCGCGATGACTTCACCTGCTTGCGCGTCCGCGCCATCTGCCTGAAAGTCGGGCAGACGACGGAATACGGAGGGTCAGCGCGGTGGGTGCTCGGTCGGCGGTCCTGAGCGACGGGGTGGTCACTCTGCGGGCCTGGGAGCCGAACGATGCGGCGGCCGTCTTCCGTGCCTGCCAGGACGCGGACATCCAGCGCTTCCTGCCCGTGCCCCGGCCCTACACGGAAGCCTCGGCGCGCGACTTCGTCGCGATCCGCCGCGCAGACTGGGACGGCGACGAGGAGCGCTCCTTCGCGATCACGGACGCCCGGACCGGCGAGGTGCTGGGTTCCATCGCGCGCCACCGCCGCGCGGCCCACCGCGCCGAGTTCGGCTACTGGGTTGCCGCTCAAGCCCGGGGCCGGGGTGTCGCCACTCGTGCGCTCCGGCTCATGGCGGACTGGTCGCTCGCGGCCGGCTTCATCCGGCTCGAACTCTTCACGCACCCCGACAACCATGCGTCCGGGCGCGTGGCCGAGCGCGCCGGTTTCACCCGCGAGGGACTGCGTCGCGCCTGGAACCTCGACCGCGACGGCAACCCCGAGGACGCCATCTTCTTCGTGCTGGTGCGGGGCGATCCGCCGGGCTGACGAACCGGACGCATCGGGAGCGCCGAAGCCAACCCTCAGGTCCACACCTCCTGCCGCACTGGAGGTCCACCTCCTGCCCCACCGGGTGGATCTGGCGGTGGTTGGACGCCGACCGGGCCGTCAACGAAGCGTCACGGACGCCTTCGTGCCGGGACCGTATTCCTGGGGGGCGAGGATCCACGAGAAGGTGTAGTCGCCGGCTGGGAGGCCGAGGGTCGGCATCTGCATCGCGAAGGAGACCGATGCCCCGGGCGCGATGGGGTTCACCGAGCCGCAGTTGAGCGTGAACGCCTTTGCGAAGGCGGGGGCTTGCCCGATGATCTCCTCCTCGTAGATCGGGCAGCTCTGCCCCCCGGCGAAGCTGCGCAGGTCCACCGGGGCAGCGCTCGTGTTGGTCAGCGTGACGATGTAGCGGATCGGCGTGCCGGCACTCGTCGAGGTGACCGTCAGCGTGCCCTGGTCGATCTCGACCTGCAATGCCAGCGGCGTGGGTTCGGGCGTGGCGGGCACGGTTCCGGCCGGAGGCTGGAAGGGACCGTTCGCGAATACCTCCGACGTCGCCCCGCCCATGCATGTCACGGGCCGATCGAGGGGCGGGACGCCCGGCGCCCAGGACGCCACGAGGCGGCCGCCGTCGCGCGGCAGGACCAGGGCGAAGGAGAACGGACCGCTGATGGCCGGGCCGCACCAGTCGGACCAGCCGATCGGGACGTCGGTCGAGGCACCGGCGGTCAGCACGGCGACCGGATCACCGCCGGCGACGGACGGGCGCCCGGGCACCGCGCCGACTGCCTTCGTCCCATCGAGCACGACCTGCCCGTGCCCATCGAGCACCTGCGCCCCCGGCGTGCCCTGCAGATAGCACGTGCCCTTCGAGGCGTTGATCAGGTGCAGCCGAAAGTACGTGGTCCCGGCGGCGGCGCCCCACCCGCTGAGCTCGCCCGTGAGGTCGGTGGCCACGCAGGGCGCGAGACCGGGCGGTGGGGTGATCGTGATCGGAGTCGGCCAGGGCGGCACGGCGGCAGGGGCGTCCAGCCAGGGAACGACACCCTCGAGCGCGAGCGAGCTGGCGGTGGCGACGGGCGACGGTGGAACCGGCGAGATTGCCGCGCCGCCGGGAGGCGGTCCACCGGGCAGGGTTCGGGGCGGCAGGCCGCCGGACAGCGCGAGGAGCCCCACGGTCACCGCCAGGGCGGCGACCAGCAGCCATGCCGAGACGGCTGCCCGGGGACGCACGGAGGTCGGGCCGACGCCACGGGGCCGATCCCCGAGATCGATGGCTGGCGGCGCGTACCGATCCTCGTCCGGCGGTCCCGCTCGAAGCGCACGCTCGATCCGTTCGTCATCCATCACGGGCCTCCCGTCGATCCGAGCCGCCGGCGCAACGTCGCCATCGCCTGCGTGGCGTGACTGCGCGCGGCACTCGCGCTCATGCCGAGCACCTCGCCGATCTCCTCGTAGGGCAGATCGGCGCGATACCGGAGGTAGACGACCGCGCGTTGCCGGACCGGCAGCCGGTCGACCTCTGCCCACACCGCCAGCCGCTCGTCCGATGCTCCGAGATCGGGCGCGAGGCGAGGCGGATCGGCGCGAAGCCGATCGAGCAGCGTGTGGCCGCGACGCCGCAGGCGATGCTGGTCCATCGCCAGGTGATAGAGGGTCCGAAAGGCCCACGCGTCCGGCGACTGCACCCGTGCATCCCGTTGCACCTCGGTCCACAGCCGCAGGAGCGTCTCCTGCACGGCGTCGGCGGCCTGTTCCTCGCTCAGCCCGAGCCTGACCGCCAATCCCCACAGGTCACGGCCCCGCCGCGCGTGGAGATCCTCCACGAGCCGAGGATCGGCCCGGTCACCCACGATCGCGAGTTCGGAGAGCTGCTCGATCGCCATCACCCTCATAGACGCCGGCGAGCGCCGTTTCGCTCAGTCCGGGGGTGGCCGGGTTCTGTCTCGAGGGACCGCCGTCCGGCTGTGCGGGCTGCCGTTCGAGGGGCTGACCCCCGCGCTCGTTCACTGCCACTGCGTCACTCTCCGGTATCGAATTGCCGCCCGTCACGCCATTGTCACGACCGGTCGGCGGCCACCCCGGCGAGCGGGCCGCACGGCCCACGTGGCCCGCCGGGGCCGTGACCATTGCCGCTGTCGGGGAGGGGCCTGGCGGGGCAGAGTGCGGGCAGCGTACGGCTCGACCGCACGCCTGACGTCCCAGCGCGGCACATGCCGCCGCATCCCGAGCCGCGGCGGCGTTGCCGAAGGAGGTTCGCATGACCCGCGTCGTCGTCGTCCATCGCCAGCCGGACGTCGCCGCGGAACAGGCCGCGATCCTGCGCGGCGCGGGATACCAGGTCGAGGTCTGTGGCGGACCGACGAACGATCCCTGCCCCGTCGTCCACGATCTCCCGTGCCCGCTCGCGGACGGAGCCGACGCGCTCGTCTACGAGGCGTGGGCGGCAGGCGACAGCGACGCCGGTCGGCAGCTCGTCGCGCACGTCCGCGACCTGTACGCCGACCTGCCGCTCGTGCTGACGGACGTCGACGGGAGTCTTTCCTGGGTCGAGACCGAGGGTCCCGAGCGCGTGACGCCCCTCGCCGGGAGGCCCGACGGGGACGCGCTGCTCGGCGCCGTCGCGGCGGCGCTCGCCGACCAGGGCATGGCCGTCTGACGGCGCCCGGCGTCTCCGCCCGCTACGTCTCCGGCCGGGGGGTCGCCCGTGCTGCGATCTCCTCCTCCGGCGGCATGTCGTGGAAGAACCCCCAGTACATCACCGCGTTGACGAACTGGAGCGCGCCCGCGATCAGGAACGGCAGTGACAGGCTGACCTCGTCGAACAGGTAGCCGGCGGCGACCGGCGCAACGGCCATCGTGGCCTGGCTCGGCAGGTTCGACAGCGCGCCGACGGCGGCTCGCTCGCCCGGATCGGCCATGGCGAGGACGTACGACTGCCGCAGCGGCATGCCGATCCGCTGCACGACCATGCGGACGAGGTAGATCGCACCGGCGAACACGAACGTCGGTGCCAGGACCATGGGCACGAGCAGGACAGCCTGGACGATACGCACGGCGGTCACGGTGCGGACGAGCCCCCAGCGGCGTGCGAGTCCGGCAGCCGAGAGGGTCGAGATCGCGGTCGCCGCGTTGATGACCGCGAACAGCACCCCGATCTGCCCGGGTCCGACTCCGTACCTCCGGAAGAACCAGTAGGTCACGAACGGGCCGAACATGCCGACCGCGAGGCCATTCATGGAGTTCGTGGCCCACAGCCGGATCAGCAGCGGCAGCGATCGGCGGGGGAAGCGGGGTCGCCGTCCGACGCCGACCGGGACGACGGGACGCTCCGGCTCGGTCAGACCGAGC
>JAKAAV010000243.1 GCA_021802185.1 Chloroflexota bacterium
AGGACGTGGCGCGGGCGGAGCGCGTGAAGGAACGCGTGGTGTTCGTCGGGCGCCGGAACCGGGAGGTGCTCAAGCACTACTACAACGCCGCGGACATCTTCATCACGACGCCGTGGTACGAGCCGTTCGGGATCACGCCGATCGAGGCGATGGCCTGCGGGACCCCGGTCGTCGGCTCGAACGTGGGCGGCATCAAGTTCACCGTCCGCGACGGCGAGACGGGCTACCTCGTCGCGCCGAACGACCCGGACGCGCTGGCCGAGCGGATCGCCCACCTGTACGAGCACCCGAAGCTCATGTCGGTGTTCCGGAAGCAGGCGATCGCGCGCGCGAACGACCTGTTCACGTGGCACAAGGTGGCCTCGGCGATGGCGGAGCTCTACGAGGAGGTTCTCGCGGCGTCGCAGCAGCCGGCCGAGCGTGAGCTGGCGCAGCTGGCGGTGGTCGACCGGTCGTTCGACAGCGTCGTCGAGGCGCTGGTGGAGACCCGGCGGCGGCTCCGGTCGGCGATCCCGGAGGCGGCCGACGTGCTCGCGAACTGCTTCGCGAACGGCGGCAAGCTGCTCGTGTGCGGCAACGGCGGGAGCGCCGCCGAGGCGCAGCACTTCGTGGCCGAGTTCGTGGGCCGCTTCAAGCATGAGGGGCGGCGCGGCCTGCCGGCGATCTCGCTCACGGCGGACACGGCCGTCCTCACGGCGTGGGCGAACGACGTCGGGTACGACGACGTGTTCGCCCGCCAGGTCGAGGCGCTCGGGCAGCCGGGGGACGTGCTCGTCGCGATCAGCACGAGCGGCCGGTCGCGCAACGCGGTCCGGGCGCTCGAAGCCGCCCGCCAGCGGGGGCTCCGGACGGTCGGGCTCCTCGGCGGGACCGGCGGGGACATGAAGGCGCTCGTCGACGTGCCGCTGCTCGTCCAGTCGTCCGACACGCAGCACGTCCAGGAGGTGCAGGCCGTCCTCGTGCACGTCCTGGCCGAGCTCGTGGAGGAGCAGCTCGTGACCGGGCGCACGCAGCCCGTCGCGGGGGCGCCGGTGCGGGCGATCTGGGATCTGCCGCGGACGCGGTCCGACCGGCGGAATCGGCGGGCGCCGTCGCGGCCGGCGGCGCGCGTCGCGAACGCCAGGCGGCGGCAGAGCATGGCGGAGGAATCGGCGTGACGGGCGGCCGACGGCCTGGCCGGATGCGCGGACAGGACACATCAGGCGGACAGGACACATCAGGCGGACAGGACACATCAGGCGGACAGGACACATCAGGAGGATCGATGCAGACACTCGAAGGACAGGTGGTGCTCGTCACCGGGGGCGCCCGCGGGCTCGGTCGCGAGGTCGTGGACGTCCTCGCGTCGTCCGGAGCGCGCGTCGCGGCCGCCGACATCCGGCGCGAGCTCGTCGAGCAGACGGTGTCGGAGCTGCGCGGCGGTGACTGCGGCGTCGTCGCGGTCGAGCTCGACGTGAGCGATCCGGCGAGCGTGGACGCGGCGTTCTCGACGATCGAGCGCGAGCTCGGCCCCGTGGACGTGCTCGTGAACAACGCCGGCACAGACGTGACGCTGCCCGTCGAGGAGCTCGCGGTCGAGGACTGGCAGCGTGTCATCAACGTGAACCTGTCCGGGGCGTTCCTCTGCGCGAAGCGCGCGATCCCGGCGATGCGCGAGGCCGGGCGTGGGCACATCGTGAACATCGCGTCGACGGCCGCGAAGCGCACGTGGCCGAACGCCGCGCCGTACCACGCGAGCAAGTGGGGGCTGCTCGGGTTGAGCCACGCGCTGCATGCCGAGCTGCGGCCGCAGGGCATCAAGGTCACCGCGGTCGTCACCGGCGGCATGCGCACCCCGTTCCTGCTCGATCGGTTCCCCGACATCGACCCGGGCGTGCTCCAGGATCCGCGGAACGTCGCCGAGACCGTCCGCTTCGCGCTGCTCCAGCCCGAGGAGACCGTGATTCCGGAGTTGATGGTGCTCCCGATGCGGGAGACGTCCTGGCCGTGACCCGCGATCCCCGCGACCCACGCGATCTCGCGCCCGCCGTCTTCCTCGACAAGGACGGCACGCTCATCGAGGACCTGCCCTACAACGTCGACCCCGCGCGGATCCGGCTCGCGCCCGGCGTCCGCGCAGGGCTCCCGGCGCTGCACGCGGCCGGCTACCTCCTCGTCGTCGCCACGAACCAGTCGGGCGTAGCGCGCGGCTACTTCACCGAGCGCGACCTGGCGGCGATCCGCGACCATCTCGAGGCAATGTGCGCGGCCATGGGGGCACCCCTCGCCGGCTTCCACTGGTGCCCCCACCTCCCGCCGCCCGAGGGGATCAACGAGTACGCGGTCGAGTGCGACTGCCGCAAGCCGGAGCCCGGGCTGATCCTGCGCGCCGCGGAGGAGCACGCGATCGACCTCGGCCGATCGTGGTTCGTCGGCGACGCGTGGATGGACGTGGCCGCCGGGCGTCGTGCCGGCTGCCGGACCGTCATGGTCGGCCCCGAATGGGAGACGGCGGCGGATCTCCAGCCCGAGGTCCGCCCGGACTTCGCCGTTCCGGACCTCGCCGCCGCGGCCGGGATCATCCTCCACGAGGACGGGCGAGCGCCGGGTCCCGATGGCCCTCCGGGTCCCGACGCGCGCCCTGCGCCCACGCGCGCCCGCTCGTCCGGTCGCGGGCCACATCGAACGGGGGTGCCAGCGTGAGCCGTTCGCTCGCGTCTGTCGTCGCCGGATTCCGCGACCTGCGGGTCGTGGTCGTCGGGGACGCGATGCTCGACAGCTACCTGCACGGGACGGCGTCACGCCTCTCCCGCGAGGCGCCCGTGCCGATCGTCAGCCTGGAGCGCCGCGAGGACGTTCCCGGCGGCGCCGGCAACACGGCCGTGAACGTGCGGAGCCTGGGGGCCCACGCGGAGCTCGTCTCGATCGTCGGAACCGACCCGGAGGGCGAGAGACTGTGCGAGGTGCTCGCGGCGCGCGGCGTCGGGACCCGAGGCATCGTGAAGGCGCCGCAGGTGACGACGCTCGCGAAGCACCGCATCGTGGCCGGCGACCAGATGCTCGTGCGGTTCGACACGGGCGCCGCCGCGGACCTCGACGACAGGGTCGAGGAGACGCTCGAGCGGCGGCTCGTCGAGCTCGCGTCGGACGCGGACGCGATCATCGTGTCGGATTACGGGTACGGGGTCCTCGCCCCGCGCATCGTCGAGGCGCTCCGGGCGCTCCAGGAGGCGTCGCCGCGCGTGCTCGTGGCCGACGCGCGGGACCTGCGCCGCTACCGCCGGACCGGCGTGACGGCGGTGAAGCCGAACTACGCCGAGGCGGTCCGGCTGCTCGGCGAGCCGGAGGAGCGGGACCCCCGCCTCCGGGCCGCGCAGGTGGGCGTGCGCGGCGACCGGATCCTCGACCTGTGCGGCGCCCGGATGGCCGCCGTGACCCTCGACACCGAGGGGTCGATCCTGTTCGAGCGCGGCCGCCCCGCGTACCGGACGTATGCCCGGCCCGCCAGCCACTCCCGCGCCGCCGGCGCAGGCGACACGTTCGTCAGCGCGCTGGCGCTGGCGCTGGCGGGCGGCGCCACGGGACCCGAGGCGACCGAGATCGCGTCCGCCGCCGCCGCGGTCGTCGTCAGCAAGAACGGGACGGCGGCGTGCGCCGCGTTCGAGCTCGAGGAGTACGTGCTGGCGACGGCGCGCCGGATCGAGTCGCCCGAGCAGCTCGCGGAGCGGCTGGGGTCGTACCGCGAGCAGGGGCGCCGGATCGTGTTCACGAACGGCTGCTTCGACATCCTCCACCGCGGCCACATCACGTACCTCAACCGGGCGAAGGCGCTGGGCGACGTCCTTGTCGTCGGGATCAACGCGGACGAAAGCGTTCGCCGGTTGAAGGGCGACGGCCGGCCGGTGAACGGGCTCGAGGACCGGGCACAGGTCCTCGCCGCGCTGAGCTGCGTCGACCACGTCGTGCCGTTCGAGGAGGACACGCCGGAGCGACTGATCCGGCTGGTCCGGCCGCACGTCTTCGTGAAGGGCGGCGATTACACGCGGGAGACGCTCCCGGAGGCGCGGCTCGTCGAGTCGCTCGGGGGGACGGTCCAGATTCTGCCGTACGTCGAGGACCGTTCGACGACGGGCATCATCGAGCGTCTCCGGCACGTGCCGCACGAGGTGGATGCCGAGGCCGCCGCGCGCGGGCGTTCGCGCGGCCGGAGTCGCGCCGGACGCCGGTCGCGCCGGGACCGCTCCGAGGCGGTTCGCGAGTGACGTCCGTCCCCTCCGGCACGGCGCCCGATCCGGCGTCGGGTCTCGGCGCG
>JAKAAV010000244.1 GCA_021802185.1 Chloroflexota bacterium
GAAGCCGGTCCTGCTCCTGGGCGCCACGCCGGGCATGGGCGGCGTGCGCCATGCGCTCGACCACGCCGCAGCCGTGCTCGCATTCGCGGGCGCGGTGCCGTTCGAGCGGCGGTTCGGCGTCGCGAATGCCGCGGCTCGGCTCGGCGACGATGGGGGGTTGCCCGACGACCAGCTCCTGGCCGAGCTCGCCGAGGTCGTCGGCGAGTTCGTCGCGTCTGTCCGGCAGGAGACGCTGCATGGGCCTGTCGCCGGCCGGCGCGAGCCCGTCGCCACGCGGCGCTGGTCGTCTGCGGCATGACGGCGCCGACTCTCCCGCCCCCGGCGCACGAGGCGCGCCCCGGCGTGTCGACGTCCCACGACGCGTGCGTGTCGCCGAGTGTCCGCCTCTGGTCGGCGCTCGTCGCCGCCCACGCGGCACTCGACCGCTCCCTCGAACGTGGCTCGTCCGGGTGCGACATCGTCGGGCCCGACGCGTTCGGTGTCCTGCTGCCGCTCTTCGAGGCGCCCGGGCATCGGCTGCGGCTCCGCGACCTGGCGGAGCGCGCCGGCCTGACGCCGAGCGGGCTCACGCGCCGCGTCGACGATCTCGTCTCCTCCGGCCTCGTGGCGCGCGTCACGTGCCCCCAGGATCGCCGCGGCACGTACGCCCAGCTGACACCGGCCGGCGTCGAGGCCCTGCCGGCCGCGCTCGTCCACCATGCGGCCGTGCTCGACGCGGAGGTCGGCCGACGGCTCGACCCGGCGTCGGTCGCGAGCCTCCGGGCCCTGCTCGAACGGCTTGCCGGACCGGCCGAAGTCTCCCCCGGCAGCGCACCCGGGAGCGACGCGCGATGATCACCCACCACGAACCTGCGATCGCGGCCCGGTCGCGCTGAACGAGAAGAGCATGCCTGCCGTCACCGTCCCCGACATCACCGTCCTGCCCCGCATCCCGGAGCCGGACGTCCTCACCGCGCGCCAGCGCCCCGTCCGCCAGGTCACGACGGCGCCTCGCGGGTTCGAAGGCGAGGGGTTCCCCGTCCGCCGCGCGTTCATGGGGGCCGACCTGGCCGACCTCGACCCGTTCGTGCACATGGACCAGATGGGCGAGGTCGAATACGCGCCGGGCGAGCCCAAGGGCACGCCCTGGCACCCGCATCGCGGCTTCGAGACCGTGACGTACATGATGGACGGCACGTTCGAGCACCAGGATTCGAACGGGGGCGGCGGGGTCATCACGAACGGTGACACGCAGTGGATGACCGCCGGCGCAGGCATCCTGCATATCGAGAAGCCGCCGGAGTCGCTCGTCGTCAGCGGCGGGCTCTTCCACGGCATCCAGCTCTGGGTGAACCTGCCGCGGGCGCAGAAGTGGGCGGCGCCCCGCTACCAGGACCTTCGCGCGAGCGAGGTCGCCCTGCTCGCCTCGCGGGACGGCGGCGCGCTCGTGCGCGTGATCGCGGGCGAGGTCGCGGGTCACGCGGGGCCCGGCTCGACGTACACGCCGATGACGTTCGTCCACGCGACGCTCGCGTCGACGGCGCGGCTCGTCCTGCCGTGGCGGCCCGACTACAACGCGCTCGTGTACGTCCTTGCCGGCCGCGGGAGCGTGGGCACGGAGCGCCGGCCGATCGGGACCGGCCAGCTGGCGGTCTTCGGGCCCGGCGACGCGATCACGCTCCAGGCGGACGCGACCCAGGAGAGCCGCAGCCCCAACCTCGACGTGCTGATCCTCGGCGGGAAACCCATCCGCGAGGCCGTCGCCTGGTACGGCCCGTTCGTGATGAACACGCGCGCCGAGCTGCTCCAGGCGTTCGAGGACTACCAGGCGGGGCGCCTCGGCTCGATCCCGGCGATCGCCTCGGTCCACAATGCCCCGACGGAGATCGTGGAGTCGGGCGAGGCCGGCGACGGGCAGCGGGCTGGGGCATGAGTGCTCCGCGCCGGCGCCCGAAGCCCCGCTGACCGATGGCATCCCTCGAGCGACTCGTGTACCGGCTGCACGAGGCGATCTACGTCGGATCCGGTGGTCGCGTCGGCCACCGCCTCATCCTCGTGCCGACCCTGCTGCTCACGACGCGCGGCCGGCGGAGCGGTGCGCCGCGGACGCATGCGCTCGTCTACGCCCGGGACAGCGACGGCTTCGTCGTCGTCGCGTCGAACGGCGGCCGCGACCGGCCGCCGGCGTGGTTCCTGAACCTCCAGACGGACCCCGAGGTGGGGGTCCAGGTCGGCACGAAGCGGATGCGTGCCACGGCGAGGGTCGTCGAGCGTGGCGATCCGGCATACGAGCGGCTGTGGCGGCTCGTCAACGAGAACAACCACGGACGGTACGACGGGTACCAGCGCCTGACGACGCGGCCCATCCCACTCGTCGTGCTGACACCGGTTTCCGCGGGACCGTAACGCGCGGACGCGTCGATCGATCGCCGTCCACGTGGGGCTGTGCGAGACTGGCGCGGCCGGGCGTGGCGCCCGGCGCGACGGGGGTGGGCACGTGAGCGCTGACCGCGAACCCTTCGAGCTGGCGCCGCCGGCGTTCGCCGCGCAGTCCGCGTTCGCGCCGATCGGCGACTACGCGTTCCTCTCCGACTGCGAGACGACCGCGCTGATCGCGCCGAGCGGCAAGGTCGAGTGGCTGTGCCTCCCGCGCATGGACTCGCCGAGCGTGTTCGGGGCCATCCTCGACCGCGACGCGGGAGAGTTCCGGCTCGGGCCCGCCGACGTCCACGTCCCGTCCGCGCGTCGGTACCTGCCGGGAACGATGATCCTCGAGACCTCGTGGGGATCGGACACGGGCTGGATCATCGTCCGGGACGTGCTGCTGATCGGGCCGTGGCACCACGAGCGCGACCGCTCGCGCAGCCAGCGGCGGGCACCGACCGATTACGACGCCAGTCACATCCTGCTTCGCATGGTCCGCTGCGTGAACGGCGACGTGCAGCTGATGCTCGACTGCGAGCCGGTCTTCGACTACGGGCAGCACCTCGGCGCGTGGGAGTACACGGAGCCCGGCTACCACCAGGGCGTCTGCCGGGCCGAGGGGTCGGACGTGGCGCTCACGCTGACGACCGACCTCAACCTGGGGTTCGAAGGACCGCGGGCCCGGGCGCGGCACCTGATGCACCAGGGCGAGGTCAAGTTCTGCGCGCTGTCGTGGGGCGGCGCGGAGCCTCCGCGGACGAGCGACGAGGCGCACGCGATGCTCGAGTGGACCGCGCACCACTGGCAGCACTGGCTCGCCCGCGGCCACGTCCCCGACCACCGGTGGCGCACGTACCTCGAGCGATCGGCGCTGACGCTGAAGGGGCTCACGTACGCCCCGTCCGGGGCCGTGATCGCCGCTCCCACCACGTCGCTGCCGGAGACGCCGGGCGGCGAGCGGAACTGGGACTACCGGTACTCCTGGATGCGCGATTCCGCGTTCGCGCTGTGGGGCCTCCACACGCTCGGGTTCGACTGGGAGGCGAGCGACTACCTCGACTTCGTCGCGGACGTCGCGGGCGGTGACGGCGACATCCAGATCATGTACGGGATCGACGGCGAGCGCGATCTGGCCGAGCGAACGCTCGATCACCTGTCGGGGTACGAGGGGGCGCGGCCGGTCCGGGTCGGCAACGCCGCGTACCGGCAGCGCCAGCACGACGTCTGGGGCGCCGTGCTCGACGCCGCCTACCTCCACACGACGCGGGATCACCTCGACGAGCGGTTCTGGCCGATCCTCCGCAAGCTGGTCGAGGCGGCCATCGCGAACTGGCGCGATCCGGACCGCGGGATCTGGGAGATTCGCGGCGAGCCCAGGCACTTCACATCGTCGAAGATGATGTGCTGGGTCGCGCTCGACCGGGGTTCGCGGCTCGCGCGGCTGCGGCTGGACGACGATCTGGCCGATCGATGGGCGGGTATCGCCGACGAGATCCGCGAGGACGTCTGCGCGCACGGCCTGGACGACCGGGGCGTGTTCACGCAGTCGTACGGGTCGGACGCACTCGACGCCTCGGTACTGCTGATGCCGCTCCTCGGGTTCCTGCCCCGGACGGACGAGCGCATCCGGCGAACCGTGCTCGCGATCGCCGACGAGCTCACGCACGACGGGCTCGTGCTGCGCTACCGCGTGGACCGGACCGACGATGGGCTGTCGGGCGAGGAGGGGACGTTCACGATCTGCTCGTTCTGGCTCGTCTCGGCGCTCGTGGAGATCGGCGAGGTCGAGCGGGCCCGCCGCCTGTGCGAGAAGCTGCTGTCGTACGCGAGCCCGCTCCAGCTGTACGGCGAGGAACTCGATGCCGACACCGGGCGGCACCTG
>JAKAAV010000245.1 GCA_021802185.1 Chloroflexota bacterium
ATACACCCGTGCCGCGATACGGGCCGATGAGGTAGGCAGGATCGATGACGGCCATCTGGCGAAACGACGGGTCCGGCTGGAAGACGCTGAGCCCCACCGGCTTCCCCGACGAGGCCGCCCTGCACGGACTCGTCGAAGAGGCTCCGCAACTCCTGCCGCTGTCAGGAAGTCCGAGGCTCGCCGTCGTCGGGCGGGAGGTACGCCTCGGCTCTGGGTACGCCGATCTGCTGGCCGTCGAGTCGACAGGTCGGCTGGCGATCATCGAAGTGAAGCTCGCCAAAAACGCCGAGGCCAGGCGAGCCATCATCGCCCAGGTCCTTACGTACGCCTCGTACCTGCGCGGGGCCACACGCGAGGTTCTCGAGCACGACCTCCTCGGGGGCTATCTCCAGAGCCGTGGACTTGGGAGCCTTGACGATGCCGTGACGGCCGTCGTCCAAGATGGCTCATTCGATCCGGTGGGATTCGATGCGGGGCTGCAAGCGTGCCTGGCCGACGGTCGGTTCCGGCTCGTCCTTGTGCTGGACTCGGCCCCTGCGGAGCTCGTGCATCTCGTGGGCTATCTGGAGGCTCTCGGCAGCCTTGTCATCGACCTCGTCACCGTATCGGCCTACTCGGTCGGGGCGGATCGCCTGCTCGTGCCCCAACGGGTCGATCCCGAGCGCGTTGAGGCCGAGGTGCCGCAGTCGGGCAGCTCCGCGAAGGCAAAGGGCGAGACAACCCACGGGAGCGCGGCGTTCGCTGCGTTCGTCGCGATGATGACGGAGCCCAAGAAGACGGCAGCCCTGAAGCTCCTCAACTGGGCACTTGATCTCGAGGCGGCGCACCTGGCGCACCTCGTCAGCTACATCTCGCCCGGCGGCTTCGCGACGCTTCTGCCATTCGTCGTTGGCGAGGACGTCGGCCTACTCACGATCGTGAGCGATGGGTATGTGCAGGTCTGGAAGTCGGTGTTCGAACGACGCGCCCCAGACACCCTGCGACTGGTCGAGAGCGCCATCGCCCCCGTGCAGATGGGACAGGGCAAGGCGGTCAAAGACCTGTCGGCCGAGGTACTGGAGGCTCTTCGCGCCGCCTACCAGGAAGCGGCCTCACAGAAGCGCTGACGGCAGTCTGCGTCGTGCCGGAGCCGCGCGGCTCTGTCCGCTTGCCAACTCCCACAGCGCCTGCCATTCGTGATCGGTGTGGGAATGCAGCGAAAGGACGATTCGCGGAGCGGCGCGAACAGATTCTTTGACCGCCCCGCGCAAGATTCGCTTTCACTCCCACAGCGGACGCGTCAGTCGCCCTGGCCGGTCCCGAACTGCCTGTCTCCGGCGTCGCCCAGACCTGGGAGGATGTAGCCACGCTCGTTGAGCTGCCGGTCCACGGCCGCGCAGTGGATCTCGACGTCGGGATGCGCCCCGGTGACCGCCCGGATCCCCTCGGGAGCCGCGATGAGGTTCAGCAGCTTGATGCGGACCGCGCCCCAGCGCTTGAGCACCTCGATCGCCGCGGTCGCCGAGCCACCGGTCGCGAGCATGGGGTCGAGGATCAGGCAGAGGTCGACCGTCGCGGAGTCGGGCAGCTTGTTGTAGTACTCGACCGGGCGCAGCGTCCGCTCGTCCCGGAAGAGGCCGAGGTGCCAGACCTGCGCGGTCGGCATCAGCTCGAGCATCGCGTCGAGCATGCCGAGCCCCGCGCGCAGGATCGGCACGAGCCCGATTCGATCCGCGAGCTCGGCGCCGGCCATCGGCTCCATCGGCGTCGTCACGGGGAGGTCCCGGAGCCGCGCGTCCGCGAGCGCCTCGTACCCGAGCAGCCAGCTGATCTCGCGCACCAGCTCACGGAACTTCTTGGGTTCCGTGCGGAGGTCGCGCAGGAGCGCGAGCTTGTGGAGGATCGCGGGGTGGTGCGACACGTGGACGGTGGGCGGGAGCCACGCGAGATCGTCGGCGCCGGGCAGGCTGGGGGAGGCTGGCACGCGTTCCTCCTTCGGGGTCGGCCGGGTGGAACCGCCGCGATCCTAGCATCGGTCGGCCCTGCTCGACGCGCTACCATCACGCCATGCCCGCCCCACGTGTCATGACGCCGGAATCCCGCTCGGAGCGGACGGCGGCGGCGAGGCCGCGTCCGCGCCCGGCGCGCCCCCCCCGCGGCGCCCCGCCCGTCCTCGTCGAGGTGCGCCGCGGCGGGATGACCGAGAGCCGGCACCGCGGGCACGTGGTGCAGGTCGGGATCGACGGGTCGGTCGAGCGGGCGATCGGCGACCCGGACGTGGTCGTCGCGTTGCGCTCGGCCGCGAAGCCGCTCGGGCTCGTCGCGTTCGTCGAGGCCGGGATCGCGGACGCGTTCGACCTGTCGGCGCCGGAGCTCGCGGTGCTCGCGGCGTCGCACTCCGGCGAAGACCTCCACGTGCGGACGATCCAGGCGATCCTTCGCCGCGCCCAGATCAGCCAGTCGCTGCTCGCGTGCGGCACGGCGAACGCCCCGCTCGACGCGATCACCGCGCAGCGGCTCGCCCGCGACGGAGAGCGGCCGGGGATGATCCGGCACCAGTGCTCGGGACAGCACGTGTCGTTCCTGCTGTTCGCGAAGCACGCGGGCTGGCCCCTCGAGGAGTACTGGCGGCCGGAACACCCGACGCAGGTGGCGTTCCGGGACGGGCTTGCCCGCGTGCTCGGCCGCCGGCCGGCGGACCTCGTGACGTCGGTCGACGCGTGCGGGATCCTCACGTACTACGTCCGGCTCGTCGACGTCGCGCGCGGGTATCTGCGGCTCGCCGACCCGGCCGGCGCCGCGCGCGACGCGGTCGGCCGCGCGCTCGTCCCGGCGCTCACGCGCATCCGGGACGCGATGATGGCGGCGCCCGAGCTCGTGGCGGGCACGCGCGATCGTTTCGATACCGCGCTCATGCAGGCGCTGCCTGGACGGGCCTGCGCGAAGGGCGGCGCCGAGGCCCTGCAGGCCGTCGGCCTGGTTCCCGACGCGCCCGGCCACCGCGCCGCCGGGTTCGCCGCGAAGATCGAGGACGGGGACGCGGGCGGGCGCGCGCGTCCGGCCGCCACCGTGGAGGCGCTGCGCCAGATCGGGGTCGTCGGCGATCCGGAGTTGCGCGCGCTGGAGGCGTGGCACCACCCACCGCTGCGCGACCCGCGCGGGGTAGCCGTCGGCGAGATCGTACCGGCGTTCGAGCTCGCACCCCTCTCGGAACTGCGCTGATTCGGCAGGCGCCGGCCGCGCCTCGCGGCATTGCCCAATTCCGACCTCGCAGGTAAGATTTCCGGGACCTGAGGCACGGTCCGCACGCGGGTGACGGCGCGGCCGATGGTGCCGCGGAGGCGCAACGGCGTGATCAACGGGCTCCTCATCGGATTGCGGGAAGGCGTCGAGGCGTCGCTCGTCGTCGGGATCGTCGTCGCCTACCTCGTCCGCAGCGGGAACCGCGCGCATCTGCCGAAGGTGTGGGCGGGCACGGGAGCCGCGATCGCCGTCTCGGTGCTGCTCGCGCTCGCGCTGTACGTCGTCGTCGGCGATCTCGGAACGCCGTACGAGCAGATCTTCGAGGGGACCACGATGCTCGTGGCGACCGGCATCGTGACCTGGATGCTGTTCTGGATGCGCGGGCAGGCTCGCGGGATGAAGGGGCACATCGAGGCAGAGCTGGCCCGCGCGCTCGGCGCCGGAGGCGCGTGGGGGCTCGCGGTGCTCGCGTTCACGTCGGTCATCCGGGAGGGGATCGAGGCATCCCTGTTCGTGTTCGGGCAGGTCGCCGCGGTCCGCTCGTCGCAGGGGCTTGCGGGTGCCGACGGCGTGCTTGCCGGCACGCTCGGCGGGCTTGCCCTCGCCGTCGGGATCGGGTGGGCGATCTACCGTGGCAGCCGCCGCATCGACCTCCGCGCGTTCTTCACGTGGACCGGGATCGCGCTCGTGTTCGTGGCGGCGGGTCTCGTGTCGCGCGCCGTCCACGAGTTCGTCGAGATCGGAGCGATCGGCGTGGGCACGCAGGTCGTCTACAACATCGGCGGTGTGCTGTCGGAGGACCAGGGGGTCGGCTCGCTGCTGCGCGCGCTGTTCGGCTATTCCTCGCAACCCGAGTTCGTGACGCTCGCGGTGTACGTGGTCTACGTCGTCGCCGTGCTCGCGCTGTACCTCGCGCCGCAGCGACCTCCGCGCCCCACCCCGTCGCGCGCCTCCTGAGCCGCGGGGCGGCCTCCTGAGCCGCGGGGCGGCCCCGCCGCGCCGGGCGGTACCATCGCGGAGTGACCGTACGCTGCCGGATCGCCCCGAGCCCGACGGGG
>JAKAAV010000246.1 GCA_021802185.1 Chloroflexota bacterium
CACCGGCCGTTTCGTACTAGCGGCCGGTACGCCGATTGCCTTCCCCATCGTGCGCAAATCGCATTGACGGCGGTCAGCCGGCGTGTATGATCCTACCAAGTGGTGGGAAGTGGCGTAAAGTGGGGACAGGCGGGGAGCCCGGAAGGTCGGCGGCGTGTTCATCGGGGAGTACCGGCACACAGTGGACGAGAAGGGACGGGTCGCCGTGCCTGCCCGTTTCCGTGAACAGCTCGTCGAGACGCCGGTCATCACGCGATGGCTCGACTCCTGCCTGGCGATCTTCCCGAAGACCGACTTCGACCAGCTCGCGACGAAGGTCGCGGCGCTGCCGCTCGGAGACCCCAACGCGCGCACCTTCCGGCGCCACGTGTTCGCCCACGCCTTCGAGCTCGAGCTCGACCGGCAGGGGCGGGTGCTCATTCCCCCGTCGCTGAGGGAGTGGGCGGGGTTGACCGGGGAGGCGGTGGTCGTCGGAGGACACGATCACGTCGAGTTGTGGGCTCCCGAGACCTGGGATTCGTACAGCGCGGGGATGTCCGCGCCCGAGGTGCTCGCCGAGCACCTCCAGGGCCTTGGGTTCTGAGCTCCTTCCCGCATCTCCAGGATCCGGACGGGATCCGTCGCGGGAGGTCCCGTCGACCGAGGCTGGGCACGTACCGGTGATGGTGGAGGAGGTCATGCAGGCGCTCGCTCCACGTCCCGGCAGTCTCCAGATCGATGGGACCCTTGGCGGCGGTGGGCACGCCGCCCGGATCCTGGAGGCCATCTCACCGGACGGGCGGTTGCTCGGTCTGGACGCGGACGCGCACGCGATCGAGCGTAGCGCGCGGCGGCTCGCGCCGTTCGGCGATCGCGCACAGCTGCGGCAGGCGAACTTCTCGTCGATCGCCTCGGTCGCGGCGGACGCCGGGTTCGATCCGAGCGACGGGATCCTGCTCGACCTCGGCCTCAGCTCGTACCAGCTCGCCGACGCGGCGCGCGGGTTCAGCTTCCGCGCCGGCGGCCCGCTCGACATGCGGTTCGACCCGACACGCGGGACCCCCGCGGCCGACCTCGTGGCGCGCCTCGACGAGGCCGAGCTGGTGGCGCTCTTCCGGCGGTTCGGCGAGGAGCCGTTCGCGGGCCGGATCGCCCGCGCGATCGTGGCCGAGCGCCGGACCGCGCCGATCGACACGGCGCAGCGGCTCGCGGACGTGGTGGAACGGGCGGCACCGGGCCGGCCGTCAGGGCGGCGGCGCGTCCATCCCGCGACGCGCGTGTTCCAGGCTCTGCGGATCGCGGTCAACAGCGAACTCGACGCGCTCGAGGTCGCGCTCGCGGCCGCGGTCGACCTGCTGCGCCCGGGCGGGCGGATCGCCGTCCTGACCTATCACTCGCTCGAGGACCGGATCGTCAAGCGGTTCATCGCGGCGGAGCGGCGGGGGTGCGTGTGCCCGCCCGAGCTGCCGGTCTGCGTGTGCGGCCACCGGCCCCGCCTGCGCGTGGTGGCTGGAACGCCGGCGACGCCCTCCGCCCGGGAGATCGGAGCCAACCCGCGCGCGAGGAGCGCGCGGCTCCGTGCCGCCGAGCGGTTGGCGGCATGAGGCATCACAGGGGAGTCACGGTCCGCGTGGAGGGTTCGAGATGAGCAGCCGACACCACCAGAGCCGACGTCGATCGTACGGCCGCCGGCAGCACGAGCTCCACGAGCGCCACGACCGGCAGGTGCGAGCTGCGGACGAGCAGGCCACGTCCATCGCCGATCCGTTCGCCGACGTCGTCGCGCCCGACGTCGCCGATCTCACGGCCGCGCGGTTCGCGCGGCTCTCGTTCGCGACTCCGCTCGGCTGGGCGAAGGGGGCGGCCTGATGGCGGTCTACGAAGGCACCAGGTACTACCCCCTCGCGCGTCCGGCGACTCTCCCGCGCCGTCGCCAGGCCGCGCGCATCCGGGCGGGCAGACGCGTCACCCGCGTCCCGCTCGCGATGGCCGGGATCCTCGTCTCGTTCCTGCTCGGCCTCTTCTATCTGACGCAGACCGTCCAGACGGCGGCCACGAACTACGACATCGACACGCTGTTCGCGGAGCGGGCCCACATGACGCAGCAGATGCAGTCGCTGCAGGGCGACATCGCGCAGCAGGGATCCGAGATCACCGTCACGACACGCGCGCTCGGGCTCGGCCTCAGCCAGCTCGGCGCCCCCACCTGGATCCCCGGGCGCTAGCGGCCGATGCTCGGTCGAACCGACCGCCGGCGCCGCCTGGTCGTCGTCCTCGCCGTCTTCGTGCTGCTCTCGACCATCGCCGGCGGGCGGCTCGCGTACTGGCAGGTGTCGGCCCAACCGATGCTCGTGGGGATGGCCCAGCAGCAGCTGAACCGCCCCTCCGTCGAGCCCGCCACCCGCGGCTCGATCTACGACAGCACCGGCGTCCTGCTCGCGACGACCGTCTACCGCGATCAGCTCGTGGCATATCCGGCGCAGATCCCGACGAATGAGCGTGCGCCGATCGCGGCGAAGCTCGCGGGCATCCTGGGCCTCGACCCGACGGCCGCGTCGACGCTGGCCGGGCAGTTGAACGCGGGCACCCAGTACGCCGTCCTCGCCGACCAGCTGACGAGCCAGCAGAGCGCGGCGGTGCAGGCCGGCCTGGACGACGGGTCGCTCACCGAGCTCGCGCTCCTGCCGCAGCCCGTCCGGGTGTATCCGAATCCCGGCGGCGCGCCGGGCACGACGCTGGCCAGCCAGCTGCTCGGGTTCGTGAACGCGAACGGGCAGGGCCAGTACGGGATCGAGCAGCAGTACCAGTCGGCGCTCTCGGGACAGCCGCGGATCGTCATGGCCGAGCGAGATGTCATGGGCAACCCGATCGCGGACACCGAGGTCGTCACGCAGGCCGGCCTGCCGGGGCAGAACGTGCAGCTGACGATCGACGCGGGCCTGCAGCTGTCGGTCGAGAAGGAGCTGAACGCGGCCTGGATCGCGGACGGCGCCGCGAGCGCCAGCGCGATCGTCATGAACGCCGCGACCGGCGCGGTCGTGGCCTGGGCCAGCGAGCCCGGGTACAACGCGAACGACTACGAGGCCGTCGCGCGGACGAACCCGAGCGCGTTCGTCGATCCGCTCATCAGCCGGGTCTTCGAGCCCGGTTCCGTCATGAAGATGCTGACGGCAACGGCGGCGATCTCGCGGAAGGTCGTCACGCCGAACACGCTCATCGACGACAGCGGCGTCATGCAGATCGGATCCATCCAGATCGCCGACGCCGACCGCAGGCCCATGGGGATGATCCCGTTCAAGTCGGTCATCGCCTACTCGCGGAACGTCGGCGCGGCGCGGGTGGCCGCGATGCTCGGCAAGACGACGGACGCGGCATCCGCCGCGCTGTACCAGACCTGGAGGCAGCTCGGGATCGGCCAGCCGACGGGTGTGAACCTGCCGGGCGAGCTGCCGGGACTCGTGACGAACCCGGCCACGACTCCGTGGATGCCGATCGACCTCGCGAACCACGCCTTCGGTCAGGGCGTCGCCGTCACCCTCGCCCAGCTCGCGCGCGCGTACGCCCCGATGGTGAACGGCGGGCGGCTCGTGACGCCGCACGTCGTCGAGGACGTGGGCAGGCAGCCCGTCCCCGAGCCGGCGGCGCCCCAGGTGGTGTCGGCCGCCGTGTCGGCCACCCTCACGAGCCTGATGCGGAACACGGTCACGGTGGTGCCGTGGTACGCGGCCTGGACTCTGATCCCCGGCTACAACGTGGGCGGCAAGACCGGGACCGCGCAGATCTGGGACCCGAAGATCAACAACTGGATCTCGAACAAGTTCGACTTCTCGTTCATCGGGTATCTGGGACAGAAGAAGCCCGAGTACGTGATCGCCGTCGAGATCGACCACGGCACGCCGGACATCCTCGCGCAGGGCATCTTCCAGCAGAACATCACCTCGAACGAGCTGTTCCGAAGGATCGCGCGCGACGCGATCCAGACGCTTGGCCTGGCGCCGATTCCGGCCGCATCGCCCACCCCCTCGAAGGCGCCGGTGAAGGCGGCCTCGCCATCCTCCGTCAGCGGCACTGAGCCGCGCTCGACACCTCGCCCGACGGCCACCGCGGCCCCGCCGTGGAGCGGCGAGGTCCCGGCTCCGACAGCGTCTCCCGGCCCCCCGTAGCCGGGGCCGCATGCGAGAATGGCCCCGACCGTGAGTGACGCTCCGATCCCGGGAACGAGCGCCGCCGACGCCCTGGACGGTCCGGGGATCGCGGCGATCGTCGACGGGCACCTCCTCCGCGCCTCCCC
>JAKAAV010000247.1 GCA_021802185.1 Chloroflexota bacterium
CGAGGTGCGCCGCCGATCCCAGCTTCTGGGCGACGGAGAGCCCGCCGAAGACGCTGCTCTGGGTTGCGGCCGTGGCCGGGGCCGGCAACCCGGCCACGTGGACCTGGGCCTGGTAGGTGGCGTTCAGGACACTGCCCATGATCGCCGCGGCGAAGGCGGGGGCGACCTTGTTGATCGCCTGCAGTACCGCCGAACCGACGCCACTGCGTTCCGCGGACAGCTCGACGAGGGCCGCCGACGCGGCGGTCGAGAAGGCGAAGCCGCCACCGAGGCCGGCCAGGAACGACCAGCCCGCCAGAAACGCGTCGCCGCTGGCGGCGGACATCGTCGAGCCGATCGCGAGCCCGGCCGCCAGGACGCTGAAGCCGGCGGCAACGGTGAGCTTCGACCCGATCCGCGACGCGACGCGGTCGGAGGCGCCGGCGCCGACCACCAGCCCGCCGATCGCGGCCAGCAGCCGGAACCCGGAACCCTGCGGATCGAGCCCGAGGATCGCCTGGGAGTACTGCGGCAGGACGAACAGGAGGCCGTAGAGCCCGAACAACCCGAACGCCGTCAGCAGCGTGCCCCACGTGAAGCTCCGCGACCGGAACAGTGACAGGTCGACGAGCGGCTCGCCGCCGGGTCGACTCATGAGCTGGCCTTCCCAGAGGACGAAGACGCCGAGCACGAGCAGGCCACCGACCGTGAACGCGATCGCCGTAGGGTCGCCCCAGCCATCCTCGCCGGCACGGACGATGCCATACATGAGCGCCACCAGCCCGGCCACCGACAGGAGAAGGCCCAGAAGATCGATTCGCGGCGTCCGGGCAGCGCGGGACTCGGGCACGAGCACGATGACCGCGCCGAGCGCAACCAACGCGACGGGCACGTTGATCAGGAAGATCCAGCCCCACGCGGCGTTGGACAGGATCCAGCCGCCGAGGATCGGTCCGATGGGAAGCCCGAGGAAGTTCGCCGCGGACCACACGCCGACGGCGCGCGGTCGCTCGGCCTCGTCGAACATGACCGCGACGAGCGATACGGCCATGACGATGACCGCTCCGCCGCCGAGTCCGAGCACGACCCGGGCCGCGATGAACGCGGCCGGATTGGGCGAGGAGGCCGCGAAGACCGACCCGGCAAGGAACAGGATCAGACCGACGACGAGCAGCGCCTTCCGCCCATATCGGTCTCCGATCAACCCGGCCGGCAGCACGGCCGCCACGAGAGCGAGGAGGTAGGCCGTCACGAACCACTGCAGGTCCGCCTCGGAGGCGCCGAGGGCGCCGGCCAGCGTCGGGAGGGCGACCGACAGCACCGTGATGTCGAGGGCAAGCACGAGGACGGCCAGGCTGATGGCGCCGAGCGCCCACCACCGGCGCCGCCCCCGCGAGGTGGTCAGGCCGCCGATGCGCGCCGCCGGCGTCCCCGCTGCGATGGTTTCGGTCATGTCGAAGCTCCTTTCGACGAAGAGAGGCACGGCGCGGATTCGGGCCGGAAGAGGCCTGCGGTCGCGTCGCGGCGGCGCCGCCGCGACGGTGCTCGACACACCGCCCGTCACGGGCCGAACCCGCCTTCGCCGCCCGGAGCGGTTGCACCAGCGGCCCCTCTGCCGGCTCCTCACGCGGCGCCGCGTCGCCGTGATGAGGATCCGGGAGGCCGCCCACGACCGCGGAAGGTCGGAAGGCGACGCCGAAGCGTCCGCCGGCAGTCAACATGGGAGGACGTCCATTCGCAGGCTCAGGCGGAACGCGCGCGATCGCGCCGAGCGACGGGGACGAGGTCCTCGAAGCGCGCCAACCGAAGCTGCTCGGCAGACGCCCGCAGGCCGGCCTCGAGGACGTGGATCCGACGGCACTGGACGGCCACGAGAACCCGGCGGCCAGGGTCGCGCCGGATCGCCTCGGTGAGCGCGTGGAACATGTGGTCGTTCGCCTGCTCCCAGGCCGCGCGTCCCGCTTGGCCCGCGGCCGCGGCCTCGAGCCGGCAGACGCTTCGACAGAGGTGCACGTACCGGCCGTGGCTGAGATCCGCCGGGTCGTCGATCGAGCAAGCGGCCGACTCGAGCAGCCGGTCGGCTTGGCGCACGAGAGCGGCACGCTGCGCGGCGAAGGTGCCCGCCGCCGGCGGTCTCAACTCGTCAGGCGATGCATCGCCGAGCGGAATGACCACCGTGTCGGTGAACCGCGTCGCCGGCAGCACCGCCTCGCGGATCTCGATCGCCAGTCTGGCCGGATCGCCCGACTCCCATGCGTCGGCTCCGGCCTCGATGCCGAGCAGGTCGGGCTCGATCGTCTCGACGAGCAAACGCAGGCGCGCAAGGTCATAGCGGGCGAGCTCCTTGTGGAGCGGGCCGAGGGTGCCGAGAAAGGCGACGGTAGTGCGTGCTGATCGGTCGTCGGCGATCTGGGCGGGGTGCTGGCTCATGCCAGAAGTGAACCAGCACCGAGCGCCGTGCAGAAGCGGGCGACCACTCCCCCGTTGGTGAGTGAAACCCCCTACTCTCGCGCGACCAGGCCGTTCTGGACGGCGAGCACGGCCGCCTCCGTCCGAGACGCGACACCGAGCTTGGCGTAGACCGAGGCGAGGTGGTTCTCGACGGTGCGCAGGCTCAGATAGAGACGCTGCGCGATCTGCTTGTTGGCCAGCCCTTGGCACACCAGCGCGAGGATCTCGCGCTCCCTCGGGGAGAGCGAGCGCGCGCCAGCCGGAGGATCGGCAACCCGTGGACGGCCGAGGTCGGCGATGACCGAGCGGGTGACGTCCGGCGACAGCGCGACCTCACCGTGTGCGACCTGGCGGATGGCCGCGGCGAGTTCCTCGGGGGCGAGCTCGGCCACCAGGCAACCGCGTGCTCCGGCCTCGAGCGCCGCCCGGGCCTGAGTGCCGGTCCAGGCCGCCGCGATCAGGACGACGGACGTCTCGGGACGGCTCCGGCGGAGCGCTCGCACGATGTCGACGTCGACTGGAGCCGAGAGAACGAGGAGCACAACGTCGGGCGAAGGCTGCGTTTCCGCGGCGTCCGCGCTCCCGGCACCGGATCGGGGTCCCGGCCGACCGCAGGGCTGGACCGCGACTCCGGGAAACGCCGCGATGAGGCTGCGGACCGCTGCATCCACGATCGGCATCGAGGGAGCGACCTCGACCAGGATCGGTCGTCCATCTGCGGCCGGATCCCCCCGCGGCGTGGAAACCGGTCCGCCCTGGATCTCGTTTCCTGTGCACCCGGAGAGAGGCGCATCGACCGCCTGGCAGGTTGGCCCGGCCACGGCTGACGCCTGCATGTGAGAGACCCGTGAGGAGGAGCCGTCCTCCAACGGGTCAGGCGGCGGGCGCAAGCGACGCGCCGCATCTACCGCAGCGCGGACCGGCATCGGCCGACAACACGCATCGGCGGCAGGCCGCGCCGCGGAGGGAGCACAGACAGGCCAGGCGGCAGTCACGCTCGAGCGCGAACGCACCGGATCGGCCCGCGATGACGTCCACCGCGGTTTCGCGGACGGTGTGGCTATGCCGTACCGCGAACAGCGCCGGGCCGAGAAACGCCTCCACCACGCGGGCCGTCCAGTGCAGCCGCCCCAGCGCGGGCCCCAGGGCCGAACGCAGTCGCGCGTCGTAGGGACGCAGGTGGGACAACCGATGATCACCGAAGGTCTCGATGGTCTGTGCAGCCACGACGCCCGACAGCATGGCGTACGAGATGCCCTCGCCGAAGAGAGGGTCCGCGGTGGCGGCGGCATCGCCGGCCAGCACGATCCGCGCGCTGGACAGGGGGCCCCGCCGCAGCCCCTGCGGAATCCAGTGCCCCGCCATGTGTCCCCCGGAGGCGTCAAGCTCCAGCGATCGCGCGAAACGCGCCAGGTCTGCCCTGAGGGCCCGCCGCCGGTCCGCCCGGTATGAGCCGATCCCCAGGTTGGCGTGATCGCCCTTCGGGAAGTACCAGGCGTAGCCGCCCGGAAGGGCGAACTCGAGCACTGCCGTGTCCGGCGCGACCGCGGGCGAGAAGGGCAGGTCGACTTCCAGCGCGAGCGCCAGGCGCCGGGCCGGACCGCCCAGTCCGAGGCGTCGCGAGAGGCGACTCGGCTCGCCGTCGGCGAGCACCACGGTATCTGCGCGCAGGCGCTCGCTCGGGGTGGTCACCAGCACTCCGAACGCGTCCTCGGCGAGTTCCAGGGCAGGCGTGCCGTCCCGGATCTCGGCGCCGGCGCCGGCGGCGGCCTCCAAGAGCGCGCGGTCGAACCGCGCTCGCTCGACCATGGCGACGCGCGCG
>JAKAAV010000248.1 GCA_021802185.1 Chloroflexota bacterium
GCTCGACGGCGTCCGGCTCACGACGGCGCCGCTGCCGGGGTGGGCGGACGGCCCGGCCGACGTGGAGGTCCAGGGCGGCCGGCTGCTGCTCGACGTCCCCGCGCGGCAGGGGTTGGTGCTGGCCGGGCGGCGCTGACCCTGGTCCGCTTCGGCGCCCCTGACCAGGGTTCGTCACGGCGGCGCGGGCGGCGGGCGTGGCCGACCCTGGTCGGAGCTTCGGGCCCGGCGACGGCGCCTCTATACTCCGGCGAGTGGCAGACCTGCCCTTTTCGTTCACGAATGCCGCCATCGCCTCGCAGCTTGCGCGCATCGTCGACGTCGACGGCAAGATCCCTCGTGCGCTCGCCGAGGTCGGCGCGCTGGCCGGACGCGACGTGGTCGTGCTGCACGCCGACGGCGACATGCGCGCCGCCCAGCTTCGCGCGGCCGGCGCGCATGTGACCACCTCCGCGGCAGACGGTCGCGAGCTCGTGAGCGCGTGTGCGGACGTCGTCGTGCGGTGCTGGGCCGAAAGCGGCGCAGTGGCCGTTCCCGACGCCGCCGGGCTCGCTGCCGCGGAGCGCCTGCTGCGCCCCGGCGGCCGGCTGCTGATCGTCGCGGACTACGGTCGCGACGACGTGGCGCGGCTGCGGCCGGAGGGGGAGACGCCCGAGATCTACCACGCGCTGCGCGCGCGGGACGGCGCGTTCGTGGCCCAGGGATTCAAGCTCCGCGTGATCCACGGATGGTGGACGTTCGACTCGCTCGACCACGCGACGGCGTTCCTCGGTGAAGCGTTCGGCGAACGCGGGCTGGCCGTGGCGGCGTCGATGCGCCGGCCGAGGTTGTCGCACAAGGTGGTCGTGTACCACCGCGGGCCCGGTGAGGCAGCCGAGACGGAGGGGCCCGAGTCGGTGCCCGCGAGGCGGCCGGGCGGCCGTCCTGCGGCCACGCGGGCGTCGGCTGGATCTCGTCCGCGGCCGGCGGCTGCGCCGCGGGGAACGGTCGGCACGACGTGACGAGCGCGGGCACTGGCACGGGTGTCCGGCGTGACGCGCGCAGGGCTGCCGACGGCCGGCGACGGGGGACGGGCGGGATCGCCACCCGGATCCTGGTGCTCGTGGCGTTCGTCGGCTCGCTTGCCTTCATCGGCTGGGGAATCCTGCAGCGCGGGTCGAACCAGGTGGCGATCCTCGTCGCGGGCCTGCTCGTGCTGGCCCTCACGCTGGCCTCGCTCGCCGTGGGCGGCCTGATCGGCGCGTACCGGGCCGGACGCGAGGGACGCGGAGCACGAGCGTTCTGGAACGCGCTGCTCGGCGGGATCGCGGCACTCGGCGCGTGGGGGTGCCTCGCGGCCGCGGTGGTCCTCGCCCTCCTCTACGCGTAACGGATCCACTCGTGGTCGTTGGCGCCCGGTGACGCCCACCGGGGCCAGGCCGCTCGCCCTCGCCGAGGCGATCGAGTGGGCGCCTCCAGCGCGTCCGTTCTTCGCCCGACGCGTCCCCGGAGCGGCAGTGAGAGTAGCCCCAAGGGGATTCGAACCCCTGATCTCCGCCTTGAAAGGGCGGCGTCCTGGGCCTCTAGACGATGGGGCCCCGGCTCGCGAGTGTACATCGCGGGGCTGAGAGCGCGGCCGGGACGAGCGGACGCTGGGCGCTTCCCGCTCGTCCGCCGCCCGAGCACGCGGCCTCCGAGGCGATGTGGGGTGGACGCCCCCGCCTACCGCGACGTGTCGAACGCCCCGCTCGAGCCCGCGTTCCCCGTCTCGTGGCCGGCGAGTGCCGCGAGGATCTCGTCGGTCGTGCGCACGCGGCCGATCCTGGGGAACACCTGCGTGACTGTGTGCGCGTGGTTGTCGGCCGAACGGGCCGCCATCGCGTCCGCGGCGAAGATCTGCGCGTAGCCGCGCTCGTACGCATCGCGGGCCGTCGACTCGACTCCGATGTCGGTGCTGATGCCGCCCAGGACGATGGTCGTGATCGCCCGCCGGCGCAGCTGCAGGTCGAGCTCGGTCCCGTAGAACGCCCCCCACTGGCGTTTCGTGACGAGGACGTCGCCGGGCGCCGGGCCCAGCTCGGGGACGATCTCCGCGAAGTCGGCCGGTCGCGACCCCTGCCAGGTGACGGGCGCGTCGACGGGCGGATGCAGGGCATCGCGGCCGTCGGGCGAGGGCGTCACGCGGACGAGCACCACGAGCACGCCCGCCTCCCGGCACGCGTCGACCAGGCGGTGCGCGTTGGCGATGACCTGGGCGGCCGCGAGCGGCGCCGTCGGCGCAGCGGCGATCCCTCGCTGCAGGTCGATCAGCACGAGCGCCGTGCGGGCGGGATCGAGCGGTTCGAGTGGTGGCAGATGGTTCATTCCGAGCGCCTCGGTGGGAGGACATCGCAGACGATGGTCGCGTGCGAGATGCGAGCGCGGCGGCTCTCGCGACGTTACCGCACCTTCGCCGCGTTCCGCCGAGGACGGGTCGCGTGGGCCCCGGCACACCCCGGGCCGTCGGGCGAGCGGCACGATCCACGGAACGCCCGGGACCGTCGGGCGAGCGGCACGATCCACGGAACGCTGGAGGGCCGAGGTCCCGGTTCGAGTACCATCGTGCTCGGCGCGCGAGCCGGCGACGAGAGGACAGATGGGCGAGAGGACATTCCGCGGCAACGAGTATCTCGGGATCCGGATCCCGACGATCTTCCACGACGCCGACGCTCGACGGTGTGCGGGCTGCGGCGGCCACATCGACGGGCGGCCGTTCCGCGTCTCGCTGATGGACATCGTCTCGCCCGAGACCCCGGTGTGGGCGGACAGGCAGCCGCGCATCAATCCCGGTCCCCACCAGTTCCACGACGACACGGCGTGCGTCCGCGCGTGGATGCACGGCCACGGCTACCACGCGTGCCGCCTGTCCGGGATCCGTCCCATCATGCGGCCCGTCGCGATCCCCGGCCCCGAGCCCCGCTGGGGCCTGTGCGACGGCGTCCACCGCGAGCCGCACGAGTTCGTCCCGGCCTGATCGCGCCGATCCCCGACCGGCAGCCGCTGGTGCCGGCGGGCCTGACCGGCGTCCCGGGCGGCCTCCCGGAGTCCTGGCTCCGACCGCTCCGGCGCCGCCCGCCTCCATCGGAACGCGACGCTCGTGCCACTCCGGCCACCCGTGTTTGACGCTCCGTGTTTGACGCTCCGCGGTCGGGCTCATACGATGCCGTCGCTCGTGCGGTCGCCCAAGGCCGGCCCGGGTCGAAGGAGCTGGGAAAGGTGACAGCGTCGGTCGTGCTGGCGGCGGTGACGGCGATCATCGGCCTCGTGTTCGCGGTGATGCTCGCGGACCAGTACCGGCATCGGCGCCGGACGTTCCAGCTCGTGTGGGCGATCGGGATGGTGTTCTACGCGATCGCCGCGGGGTGCGAGGCGCTCGCGGCGGCATCGGGCTGGAACGACACGCTCTACCGCACGTACTACCTGACGGGCGCCGTGTGGTCCGTCGGGTGGCTCGGGCTCGGCACCGCGTTCCTGCTCGCGCGCACCCGGTTCGGGTACGCGTTCGCCGCGACGCTCTTCCTGGCCGGGCTCTTCACGTTCCTGACCGACGCGAAGTACCACTACCCCAACTCCGGCAGCGCGCCGATCCTGTACTTCATCGTGGCGGTCGTCCTCGCGATCGCGGTTGTCGTGAGCACCCTGCGCGAGGACCGGCGGTGGCCGGTGTATGGCGCGATCGCCGTCATCGGGGCGACGCTGCTCAGCCTCGCACTGATGCTCACCGCGCACCTCGCGGCGCCCGGCTACGCGCTCGATTCGGCCACACGCCAGCCGGTGTTCGACCTGTTGCCCGGCAGCCTCCGCCTGCTCACCCCGTACATGAACGTCACCGGCGCCTTCTCGCTGCTGCTCGGGGCGGTCTTCTCGACGTACGTGTTCATGCCCAAGCGCCGCGTGATCTCGTACACGCTCGAGGCCGGCCAGTCAGCGGCGCGGTTCGCCCGCAACCTCGTGATCGCGCCCGTCGCGATCGCCGTCAACCTCGTCGCGTCGATCCCCGGCGCCGTGGCCGCGCTCTTCGCGGGACGCCTTCACAGCCGCGTCCCCTCGACGATCCTCATCGCGATCGGCGCCTTCATCCCCACGGTGACGGACAGCGCGAGCGTCTTCGGCAACACGTCGCTGCGCGAGCTCGGCCACCTGCTCGCGGTCGTCTTCATCTTCGCCGGGTTCCTGGTCTCCATCGAGGTGTTCGCGGACCTGCGCGTGCCGTTCACCGGGGTCGT
>JAKAAV010000249.1 GCA_021802185.1 Chloroflexota bacterium
CGGCAGTCGGCCGGCGCCGCGCGGCGCCGGCCCTTCTCAGGTGCGCGCCGGCGCGCGTCGCTTCGAGCGCCCCTCGAGGATCGCCCGCGCCCGCGCGGAGTCGCGACTCATCTGGGCGATGAGCGCCGGCACGGACGCGAACCGCCGCTCCGCCCGCTGCCGGCGGATGAACGCCACCCGCATCCGCTCGCCGTACAGGTCCTCGTGGACGTCGAACAGGAACGCCTCGAGAACGCGCGCGCCGTCGTCGTCGAACGTCGGCCGCACGCCGAGCGAGGCGACGCCGCCGGCGACGCGCGCCGGACGCAGCGGGTCGCGGCCGCCCCACGACGCCTCGACGGCATAGATCCCGTTGGCGGGGAGCGCGACCGCGGCGTCGAAGGCGAGGTTGGCCGTCGGGAAGCCGAGGAGCCGGCCCCGGCCGTCGCCGCGCACGACGGTGCCGAGCACAGCCGGATCGCGGCCGAGCATCCCGCGCGCCTCGGCGACGCGCCCCTGCGCAAGCGCGCGACGGATCCGGCTTGCCGAGATCGGCTCCCCGCCTCCGTCGACCGGCGCGATCACGTCGACCGCGAAGCCCTCCCTCGCCCCGATCTCGCGCAGCCGCTCCGGCGTGCCCGCCCGCCCCCGGCCGATCGCCGACTCGGGACTCATCACGAGGCCGGCCAGGTCGCGCCCGGCGCGGAGCCGGTCGAGGAACACCTCAGGAGTCTGGGACGCGAAGGCCGTGTCGAACCGCTGGAGCACCGCGTACTCGACCCCGGCGTCGGCTAGCCGGGCGAGGCGCTCGGCGGGATCGCAGAGGAGCGGCGGCGGGGCGCCGCGCAGGACGGCGTCGGGGTGCGGCTCGAACGTGACGACGGTCGGCTCCGCGTGCCACCCGCGCGCGGCCCGGACGAGCTCGCGGAGGAGCCGAAGGTGCCCGCGGTGCAGGCCGTCGAAGACGCCGATGGTCGCCGCGATCCGGCGGCCCGCAGGCAGCGCGTCGACGTCGCCGAAGACCTGCACGACGCTCAGTCCGTGATGCCGACGAGCACCTTGTCGGGGTGCAGCCGCCCGTCCACCACGCGCGCCATCGCGACGACACCGCGGCCGGCTTCGACGACCCGGACGATCCCTCCCGGCCCCGCCGTCACGTCGCCCGGGAGGCGGACCACCTGCCCGCGGAGGATCGCCTCGAGGTCGGCCGGCTGCGGGGTCACCCGCGGGTAGGCGTCCAACCCGGCGTCGGGCGGAAGCAGGCGTCGATCGATCGCGCCGTCGGCGAGCAGCGCGCGCACGACGTCGAGGTCCACGGCGTCCTCCAGCCGGAACGGGCCGCTCGCCGTTCGCGTGAGGGCCGCGAGATACGCGCCGCACCCGAGCCGATCCCCCAGGTCGCGTGCAAGCGCCCGGACATACGTCCCGGCCGAGCACTGCACCTCGAGCGTCGCACACGGCGCGTCGGGGCTGGTGGCGTCCCAGTCCGCGATCCGGATCTCGTGGATCTCGACCTCGCGATCGCGCAGCTCGGGCCGTTCACCCCGCCGCGCGAGCTCGTAGGCGCGCCGGCCCGAGACTTTGACTGCCGAATACGCGGGCGGGCGCTGCACGATGCGCCCGACGAACGCCCCGAGCGCGGCCTCGACGTCCTCCCTGCTCGGCGGGTACGCTCCGGTCGGCGTCAGCTCGCCCTCTAGATCGTCGGTCGTCGACGTCGCGCCGAAGCGGGCCACCGCGCGGTACGCCTTCGAGTCGTGCAGGTGGTACTCGGCCATCCGCGTCGCGCTGCCGATGAACACCGGCAGCACACCCGACGCGAAGGGATCGAGCGTGCCCCCGTGACCGACGCGCCTCGCGCCGGAGAGGCGGCGCACGAGCGCGACGACGTCGTGCGACGTGGGGCCCGCCGGCTTGGCGACGACGAGCACGCCCGACAGCGCACGGGACGCGTCCGCGGCCGACCTGGCTGCCCCGCGCTCGGCCCGCGAAGGCCCCCGCCGGTCCGGCCCGACCTCGCCGGTCACGCGCCGTCCTCGCCGGTCACGCGCCGTCCTCGCCGAGCAGCATCCGCCGGGCGACCGACAGGACCTGTGGCAGGGCCTCGGCGAGCGGCGCGGGGACGGTCGCTCCCGACGCTCGCGCATGGCCTCCCCCGCCCCAGTGCGCGGCGAGTGCCGTGGCGTCCGGCCCGCCCTCCGGCGTCCGGATGCTCACGCGCGTCTCGTCGGGCTGCTCCTTGAACAGCAGCGCGATCCGGCCCGCCTTCGCCTGGCTGAGCAGGTCGATGATGCCCTCGGAGTGCGCTGGCGGCGATCCGGTCGCACGGAGGTCGTCCAGCAGCAGCGTCGACCACACGAGCCGGCCGTCGAGCTCGGACTCGAGCCGCGCGAGGACGCGCCCGAACAGCTTCAGCTGCGTCTCGGGCTTCGTGCGGTACAGGAGACGCGACGTGTCAGCGAGCGGCGCGCCAGCGGCGACCAGCTCGGCCGCCACGCGGAGCGTGCGCGCGGTGACGTTGGGGTGCTGGAACGTGGCGGTGTCCATGACGAGACCGGCCATGAGCGCGTCTGCCACCGCACGACCGTCGGTGTCGAGCGGGACCCCCAGCGATGCCAGCAGCAGCGTCATCATCTCCGACGCTGCCGCGGCGGCAGGATCGACCCAGTTCGCCGCGCCGAAGCGCGGGTTGGACTTGTGGTGGTCGACGTTCACGATCGGGACCCGCGCGAACAGGTCCGCGTTCGCCGCCAGGACGGGCCCCACCCGCGAGAGGTCGCCGCAGTCGGTGACGACGATCAGGTCGTAGTCCGCGCCCGGTTCCGGGGCGGTCCGGAAGCTCTCGATGCGGGGCATGAAGTCGTACAGCTCGGGCACGGGGTCGGCGCACACCGGCGTCGCCAGCCCGCCGCGCGACTCGAGCGCGAGCGCGAGCGCCAGCGCCGAGCCGAGCGCGTCGGCCTCGGGGTTCTCGTGGCACACCACGAGGGTGTGGCGGGACGCCCGGATCCGGTCGGAGACCTCGGCGGGCACCGCCGCGAGGTCCGCCGCCGTAAGGGATGACAGCCGCGCGTCCGCGGCCGCGGGGCGCACGTCGGTCGGCGGACGATCGGGCATCAAGGCCGGCGCCCCCTCGGCGAGGTCCGGCCCCCGCTCGGCTTCCGGCCCCGTACCGCTCGCGCACCTTTCGCGCCGCCGGCCCGGCGGGCCCTGCCGGCATCGCCGGTCCCGGTCGCGGTGTCGTCCGCGCCGCTCGTGGCGCCCTCCTCCATGCCCTCCAGGTGCGCCGGACGGGGGGTCGGCAGCGTCTCGCCCGGCTCCGGCAGCGAGGGCTCGCGCCCAGCCTCCAGGTCGTCGAGGATGTGGAGCACGCGAGTACCGCGCTCGACGCTGTCGTCGAGCTCCAGGTGCAGCTCGGGGATGCGGCGCAGGCGCAGCACGCCCAGCTCGTGCCGGACGAACGGCATCGCCCGGGCGAGCGCCCGGAACGTCGTCTTCCGCTCGTCGGGCTGGCCGATCAGCGACACCCACACTCGGGCGTGCCGCAGGTCCGGCGAGGTCTCGACGCGCGTGATCGTCGCGAAGCCGATCCGCGGATCCTGCACCTCGCGCGTGACGATCCGGCTGATCTCCTCCTGGAGCAGCTGGTCGACGCGTGCCGTGCGCTCGGTCATGGTGCCCCCCGGGGCGTATGCGGGACGCCGGGCGCGGGTCAGGCGCTCGCCGCGCGCGACACGGTCTGCTGCGTGAAGCTCTCGATGACGTCGCCCTCCTGCAGCTCCGGGTGCCCCGAGAGCCCGATGCCGCACTCGAAGCCCGAGGCGACCTCGCGGACGTCGTCGCGGAAGCGGCGCAGCGAGTCGATGCGGTCCGTCACGATCACGCGGCCGCCGCGGTACACCCGCGCGCCACCCCGCACGATCCGGCCGTCCGTCACGTAGCAGCCGAACACCAGCTGGCCGCCGCGCCCGACGCGGAAGACCTGGCGGACCTCCGCCCGGCCCTCGACCACCTCGACGATCTCGGGCTCGAGCATGCCCTTGAGCGCCGCCTCGATGTCGTCGGTCAGCTTGTAGATGATGTCGTACAGCCGGACGTCGACACCCTCGGCCTCCGCCGTGCGGCGCGCCTGCGGGTCGACCTTCGTGTTGAACCCGACCACGATCGCATCCGACGCGGAGGCGAGCAGGATGTCGTTGTCCGTGATGTCGCCCGTCCCCGTGTGGATCACGTTGATCCGCACCTCGTCGGTC
>JAKAAV010000250.1 GCA_021802185.1 Chloroflexota bacterium
GGGACGTCCGAGATCGGGCAGGGTGCGCGCACGGTGTTCTCCCAGATCGTCTCGGACTTGCTCTCGGTCGACATGGACGACGTGGCCGTGCCCGGGGCCGACACGTCGGTCGTGCCCTACGACCGCTCGACGGGCGCGAGCCGCTCGACGACGCTGGTCGGGCTCGCCGTGCAACGTGCCTGCGAGGACGTCGTGGCGCAGCTGACGCGTGTCGCGGCCCGCCGATGGCCGGAGGCGGCGTGCGTGCGGGAGAGGGACGGCCGCTACGTCGGGGTGACGGCCTCGGGGGAGGAGTGCGGCGACGCGTCGCTCCAGGAGGTCCTCGCGATGCTCGGCGCGTCCGGCGACGCCGTGATCGGGCAGGACTTCGCGCGTCAGGCAGGGGTCGGGCTCGGGGATCGGGTGACGATCCTCGGGCGGGACCTGCGGATTACGGGGATCGCCGCGTCGGGGGGCAACCTCCTCAACGGCATCGCGTTCGTGTCGGCGGACGACTTCCGTGCCGCGCGGGGAGGTGCGCCCGTGGTGAGCTTCGTGCTCGCGCGGACGGCACCGGGCGCGTCGCCCGACGCCGTGGCGGCCGCCATCCAGCAGCGCGTTCCGGGGGTGACGGCGCTCAGTCGAGTCGCCTTCGCGGCCGAGGAGCGGCGGCTGGTCATGCAGATGGCGGGCGACGTGATCACCGTCATGAACAGCGTGGGCGTCGTCGTCGGGCTCGCCGTCGTCGCGCTCACGGTCTACATCGCGGTGCTCGCCCGCCGCCGCGAGTACGGCATCCTGAAGGCTCTCGGGACCCGCGCACGCACGCTCTACACGGTGGTCCTGGTCCAGGCGTTCCTCTCGGTGCTCCTCGCCTTCGCCGCCGCCTTCGTGTTCACCGCCACGCTCGGCGCCGTGGTGCATGCCGCACGGCTGCCACTCACGCTCCAGATCGAGGCAGGGTCGCTGCTCAACGTCGCGCTCGTCGGCGCGGTGATCGCGGCCGCCGCCTCGGTGCTGCCGATTCGCCAGATCGCCGCCGTCGATCCCGCCGTGGTCTTCCGGCGCGGCCCCTCGCTGTGACGGAAGGAGCACGGCCATGACGTTGTACACGCTGGAGGCCCGCGACCTCGCCAAGCGCTATGGTGACGCCGACACCGGCGTCGAAGCCGTCCGGGGCGTTTCGCTCGCGATCGAACCCGGCGAGATCGTGCTGATCATGGGCCCGTCGGGATCCGGCAAGACGACCCTGCTCTCGATGCTGGGCGGGTTGCTCCGCCCCACGGAGGGCGAGATCCGGCTCGATGACACCGTGCTCACCGAACTCTCCGAATCCCGCCTCCCGCACGTGCGCCTGACGCGGTTCGGCTTCGTGTTCCAGGACTTCAACCTGCTCTCGGCGCTCAGCGTTCTCGAGAACGTCGCGATCGTCGCCGAGCTGGCCGGGATGAAGCGCGGTCCCGCCCGCGAGAAGGCATGCGCGCTCCTCACCGAGCTCGGCCTGGGCCAGCGGCTCGGCTTCCTGCCCGACCGACTCTCCGGGGGCGAGAAGCAGCGCGTGGCGATCGCGCGCGCGCTGGTCAACGACCCGGCGCTCATCCTGGCCGACGAACCGACCGCGAACCTGGACTCCGCCATCGGTCGCGAGATCATGCGTCTCCTTCGTCGGATCGCCAAGGAACACGGGCGGAGCGTCGTGATCGTGTCGCACGACGAGCGGATCCGGGAGATCGCCGACCGGGTGCTGTGGCTCGAGGACGGGAGCATTCGCGAGGCGAGTGCCCTCTCCGTCGATCCCGTCTGCGGCATGCACGTCGAGCGGGACGGAGCGGTCACGGTCACGGACCAGGCGGTGACTCTTTACTTCTGTTCGCGCGGATGCCGGGCGGAATACCTCGGGCTGCTGGGCGACGTGGATCGCCCGGCGCCGGAGCTGGAGGTCCTGCGATGAATGGTGTTGCCGTCGGCGGGCATGCCGACGCGAGTCCCGTCGTCACGGAGCGCCAGGCGGCGGTCACCCGGCGGTACGATCGGATGGCGCGGTTCTACGACCTCATGAACGGCCCGATGGAGCGCGGCGGGGTGCTCGAACGCCGGAGGCGAATGGTGGGACGGGCCGATGGACGGACGCTGGAGGTCGGTGTCGGGACGGGCCGGAACCTGCCGTTCTACGCACCGGGCGTCGAGCTCGTCGCCACCGACGTTTCGGCCCGCATGCTCGAGCGGGCGCGACATCGAGCCGCCGGTCTTTCGATCGCGGTCACACTCGAGCTCGCGGACGCCCAGCAGCTGCCGTACCGCGACGAGAGCTTCGATACGGTCGTCGCGACGTGCGTCTTCTGCTCGGTGCCGGACCCGGTTCGCGGCCTCAGCGAGCTCCGCCGCGTGGTTCGTCCGGAAGGTCGCGTGCTGCTCGTCGAGCACGTGCGGCCCACGAACCCGGTGCTCGGGGCAGTTGCGGACGTGGCGAGTGTGCTGACGACGCGCCTCATGGGCCCCGCGATGAACCGACGGACCGAGGACAACGTCCGGGCCGCCGGCCTCGAGATGCTGGAGCTGCGGGCCGAGGGGATCTGGCGCGAAATCGTCGCGCGTCCGTAAGCCCGACGCGCGCTCGCGGCGGCACCGGAGGACGCTATCGGATCGCGTTGGCCTGGGTCAGCAGGAGCGCAAGGCTCCCAGCCAACACCAGGAGCGTGAACAGCACGGAGTAGGCGTCCAGGTGTGCTCTCAGGCGCATGATCGTCCTCCATCGGTGGCGGCTGGATCGGTGCGGCGGATCGGGTCAACGGCCCGGTCGCGTTCGAGCGTGGTTCGACCGGAAGCCCGTCGGCCGCGTCGGGGCCAACGGTCCTGGATGCGGGCCATCTGCTTTGCGAGCACCATGAGCGCGACGGCTGCGACCCCCAGCCAGAGCACGCTGCCGTGCGCCGGCTCGAAGAATCCGTCGAGCCCCTCGCCGAGGCCGTAGACCCCCAGGATGGCCGCCGCAGCGAACAGTCCGATCTCGGCGAGGCCGCGCCGCGCGGTCATTCCATCGCCTCCCCGAGCCCTACGAGGCCACCCCCGTGCGTGCCGTGGACCGGCTCGGACGACCGGACGACGCGATAGCGCCGGCCTGGGATCGCGTAGCGGTAGACGAGCCGATAGAGGCCAAGACGCTGCGGCAGGCTGCGCAGCCCGGGGAGCAGCGGGACCCCGAACAGGAACACGACGGCGAGCGCGAGGTTCCACAGGGTGAAGCCGAGGCCATCCTCCCCGCCCGGCAGGAGCACGTGCACGATGGCCGGCAGGATCAGGTACCACGGGCCGACCGGGAAGCCGCGCTCCTTGACCATCCCCCACTGATCGTCGGTGAGGCCCTCCGAGATCGCCGTGTCGAGCATCTGCGGCTCGTCGTACAGCCAGATCGTCGCGAGGTGCTCGGAGTGGCCCGGCATCTGGTCCATGAGGTACATGTCCAGGTACCCGCCCCGGGCGAGCCGGAGGGCGGCCTGGGTGAGCGCCGGCACCGGGCCGAAGTCCCCGGTGAGGCTCCCGAGCTTCATCGCGTCGGGGCTGGCGGTCGTCTCCATCGCGCCCATGGCGCCCGACGCCTGCGGCGTGATCGTCATGAGGGCCTTGTCGTAGGCGCCCGCCCACGCCTGTCGCTGGTCGGCAGACGCCGCCTCGAACCTGGCAACGGCGGACGTCGCGGTGGTGCCCAGGAGGGGCGCGAACGCGTGCACCGGTCCGGCGACGAACAGCTCGTCGGGAGTCTTCCCGGTCTCGTCGGTGTTACCCCACGAGCTGGCGGTTCCGTCGAGCTCCTGCGTGAACGCGAGCACGGCACCGCCCGGGTCCTGGTTCGCGACCGTGGCGATCTGGTCCCGCGGCCAGTTCGGCGATCCGAGCATCGCGGCGAGCGCCACGATCGCCCCGAGGACCGCGACCGCGATCAGTGGGTACTTCCAGAAGGCGTGCCGAACGAGGTGCTCGGGCGGCCCGCTTCGGCGGGCATCCATCGCGTCTCCTCTCTCCATCGAACCGGTTCCCTCCAGGTCGCGCTACAGCGGCCGCGCGATGCCCTGTAGGCGCACGAGCATCAGGTGCGCCAGGATCAGCCCGAACATGAGCACCGGAACCACCGCGACGTGGATCGACAGGTCGGTGGTGAAGTCGCCGGGCTTGAACAGGTTGAAGAAGAACGGCTGGACGAACAGCATGTTGTCCGAGTGCATCGAGACGAACTGCGATTCCCAGTCGCC
>JAKAAV010000251.1 GCA_021802185.1 Chloroflexota bacterium
GTCGAACGCCTCCTGGGCACGCTCCACGAGGCTGACGATGTCGCCCATGCCCAGGATCCGCCCGGCCAGCCGGTCGGGGTGGAACAGCTCGAGCGCATCCGTCTTCTCGCCGGTGCCGAGGAACTTGACCGCGAGCCCGCTGACCGCACCGATCGAGAGCGCCGCTCCGCCGCGCGCATCCCCGTCGATCTTCGTGAGGACGAGCCCCGTGAGCGGCACGGTCTGCGCGAACGCCTGCGCCACGCTGACCGCCTCCTGGCCGGTCATCGCGTCGACCACGAGCAGCGTCTCCGACGGCGTCACGGACGCGGCGACGTCGCGGATCTCCTGCATCAGCGCCTCGTCGATCGTGAGGCGTCCCGCGGTGTCGAGGATCACGACGTCCCGCCCCGTCCGGCGCGCCTGTGCGACGCCCTCCTCCGCGATGCGGACGACGGGCGTTCCCTGCGGCGCGGAGTACACCGGGATCGACAGGCTGCGGCCCAGCTGGACGAGCTGGTCGACGGCGGCGGGCCGGTACGGGTCGGCGGCGACGAGGAGCGGCTGCCGTCCCTGCCTGACGAGGTGACGGGCGAGCTTCGCGGCCGAGGTCGTCTTGCCCGAGCCCTGCAGCCCGACCAGCGCGACGACCGACGGCTGCCCGGTCAGCCGGAACGTCCGGTCGCCCCGGCCGAGGAGCGCGGTGAGCTCCTCGTTGACGATCTTGATGACCTGCTGCCCGGCGTTGAGGCTCTCGAGGATCTCCGCGCCGAGCGCTCGCTCGCGGACCCGCGCGATGAAGTCCTTGACGACGCGATAGTTGACGTCGGCCTCGAGGAGCGCGAGGCGAACCTCGCGCATCGCCGCGTCGACGTCGGCCTCGGTCACGTGGCCGCGGCCGGTCAGGCGGCCGAGCACGTCTCGAAGGCGATCGGAGAGGGCGTCGAACACGGAGAAGACTGCTCCTGGCTGGCCCCTGGCGGGGCGTCGTTGGTGCGCGGGTTCTGGCGACACCGGAAGCCGGCGGCGTCTGTCGCCGGGCGCCGACTCGGCGCACGCGAAGTCTAGCCGCTCACACGGGCGGTGTCGCCCCCATCCTCGAACAGCGCCTCGACGAACGCCCGCGGGTCGAAGTCGACGAGATCGCCGACCCGCTCTCCCACCCCGGCGAACACGACCGGCACCGCCAGCGCCTGCTCGATCGCGAACACGATGCCGCCCTTCGCGGTCGAGTCGAGCTTCGTCAGGACGATGCCGGTGAGCGGCGCGGCGTCGTGAAACGCCTTCGCCTGGGCCAGCCCGTTCTGTCCCGTGGTCGCGTCGAGCACGAACAGCACGTCCGGTGCGGCACCCGGCAGGCGCTTGTCGATCGTGCGCCGAATCTTCGCCAGCTCCTCCATGAGGTTGTGGCGGGTGTGCAGGCGCCCGGCGGTGTCGACGATCACGACGTCCGCATCTCGCGCGACGGCGGCGTCGAGGGCGTCGAACACGACCGCCGACGGGTCCGCGCCGGCCCTGTGCGCGACGACGGGCAGTCGGAGCCGCTGGGCCCAGGCGTCGAGCTGCTCGATCGCCGCGGCCCGGAACGTGTCGGCGGCGGCCAGGATCACGTCGTCACCCTCGATCGCGAGCCGCGCGGCGATCTTCGCGATCGAGGTCGTCTTGCCGGTCCCGTTCACGCCGACGACGAGCACGACGGCGGGCATCGACGGGTCGGGACGGGCGGGCCGCCAGGGGCCGGATGGGGCGGGCGGAAGCAGGCGCTCGAGCTCGGCCCGGACAGCGGCCTCGGGTCCCGCTGGGTCGCGGCGCGAGCGGG
Organism: Chloroflexota bacterium; assembly: GCA_021802185.1. Classification (GTDB taxonomy): domain Bacteria; phylum Chloroflexota; class Limnocylindria; order Limnocylindrales; family CSP1-4; genus JAJYNJ01. The sequence goes on from JAKAAV010000251.1 coordinate 1,799, forward strand.
CGCGGGCGACGACGTCCATCGCGAGTCGCGCGCCCACGTCGCCGGCGATCAGCGTCTCCTCGACCTCCTCCCACGTCTCCTCGTCCGCCTCGCCGGTCCCGAGGATCCCGTGGAGGCGCGACATGAAGCCGCGCCGGCTGGCCGCGACGCCGTCCGAGATGGTGCCGCGCGGCTCGGCGGCCAGGTCGGGCCGCGCCGATGGCGGCGGGGCGAAGCTGCCCACGACGGGCTCGGGCTCCCGCGCGGGAGCCGTGGCGCCCTCGCGCGGCGGAGGCGCGAAGCTCCCGACGGGCGGTGGCGGAGCGAAGCCACCGGAGGTGGACGAAGACGCGGACGGAGTCGGCTCCGGGGCCGGCTCGAGCGCGACGTCGGGCGCCTGCGCCTCGCGTGCACCGGCCGCCTCGGGCGACAGCACGGCGTCCCGCTCGGGCGCGGCGTCCGGCTCCGGCACGGCGTCCGGCTCGGTGTCGCCGGGCGCATCCGATTCCGGGCGCCTCACCGCGTCGGACTGTTCGTGCTCCGGGCGCGGCTCGCCCCGGATGCGTCTCCAGAACATGTCGTGGGTTCCTTCGGGATGCCGGACGGGCACGTGCGGCCCGGGCCTCAGCCCGCGCTGGCCGCCTCGACCATCGTGCGCGCCTCCTCGAGGCGAAGCGAGATCACGCGGCTGACCGCGTCGTCGCCGATGGTGACGCCGTAGAGCGCGTCGGCGGCCTCGATCGTACCGCGGTTGTGGGTGATGACGATGCACTGCGTCGCGGTGGCCAGCTCGCGAAGCGCGTCGGTGAACCGGCCGATGTTCGCCTCGTCGAGTGCCGCGTCCACCTCGTCGAGGACGCAGAACGGGACGGGCCGCACCTCGAGCATCGCGAACAGCAGGGCGACGGCGGTCAGCGCGCGCTCGCCGCCCGACAGCATCGCGAGCGGCTGGCGCTTCTTGCCGGGGGGCTGCGCAGTGATCTCGACGCCCGTCTGCTCGAGGTCCTCGGGGTCGGTGAGGCTCAGGCGGGCGACGCCGCCGCCGAAGAGCTGCGTGAAGCGCCTCGAGAACGCGTCCTCGAGCGCGGAGAACGTCGCCCGGAACTGCTCGGCGATGAGACGATCCAGCTCGGCGATCAGCTCGCGGGTCGAACGGATGGCGTGCTCGAGGTCCTCCCGCTGGGCCTCGAGGCCGTCGAGCCGCAACCGCACCTCCGCGTACTCCTCGGCGGCCAGTGGGTTGCCGCCGCCGAGCTCGTGGACGCGACGCCGGAGCACGGCGAGCCGCTGGCTCGAGGGCGCGTCGACGGGAGGTGGCTCGCGTTCCCAGGCCGCCGCCGCGACGTCGAGCGCCTCCTCGAGCGCCCGCGCCGGGTCGTCCCGCTCGTCTGCCTGGCCGCGGTCGTCGGGCTCGTGCCCGGTCGCGTCCGGATCGAACGGCCGGAGCGCCGCGAGGCCGACGGCGCCGAGCGAGGCCAGCTCGACGAGGATCTGCTCGCGCATCCCCTCCCGCGCCAGCCGAGCCTCCAGCTCCGCAACCTCGGCGGCGCGGACGCCCTCGTCGAGCGCGCGGAGCCGTCCGCGGTGCGAGATCGCGGCCCGTTCCGTTCGCGCGAGCTCCTCGCGCTCGCCCCCGCCGGCGATGAGCACGGCGTCGAGGGAGGCGCGTGCCGAGCGCTCCCGATCGGCGACGCTCCCGACCTCGGCGGCGGCGCGCGCGCGATCCGCCGACGCCTGCTCGATCGCCGCGGCGAGGCTCGCCTGCTCCGCCCCGACCGCCTCGAGGCGCGACTCGTCGAGGGCGAGCGTCGCCTCGGCCCGGCTGCGCCGGTCCTCCGCGCGCCGCCGGTCGGCCAGGTGCTCGTGGACCAGGGCCGCGATCCGGTCGCGCCGGCGCCGCAACTCCGTCACGCGCTGGTCCCAGGCGGCCAGCGCCCCGGAGTCCGCGCCCGGGGACGCCGTCGCCTCGGCCTCGCGCAGTCCCTCCGCCTCCTCGAGCGCCTCGAGCGAGGCCGAGGCGCGTGCCGCGTCCGCCTCGAGCCGCTCCGCCTGCGCACGCTCCCACGCCAGCTCGCGTGCCGTCGTCTCCGCGGCGCGGCTCGCAGTCCGCTCTGCCTCATCGGCCGATCGCCGCGTCCGCCTCGCCGCCTCGGCCTCCCCCCGCGCCCGCTCCCGCGCGTCGCGCGCCGCGGAGGCCACGCGGCCTGCCGCGTCCGCCTCGGCGGTCGCGTCCGCCGCCGCGTCGGCGAGCCGCCCGATCTCGGCCTCGAGACCCTCATGTTCCGCGCGGCGCTCGAGCAGGGACGCTCCGCCGCCCAGCCTGACGACGCCCGCGGCTGACACGACGTGGCCATCGCGGCTCGCGACCGACCACCCGCCTGGCAGGGATGCGGCCACCGCGAGCGCATCCTCGAGCGACGGCACCCACGCCGCCGTCTCGAGCA
>JAKAAV010000252.1 GCA_021802185.1 Chloroflexota bacterium
GGCAGCACGGGGATCCCGAGCGAGGCCGCGAGCCGGCGGGCGGCCGCCTTGTCTCCCATCCGGCGCATCGCGTCCGCCGGCGGTCCGACCCACCGCAGCCCGGCGTCCAGCACCGCCTCGGCGAACGCGGCCTGCTCGGACAGGAACCCGTACCCGGGATGGACCGCGTCGGCGCCGGACCGGATCGCGGCCGCGACGACGGCGGCCCCGTCGAGCAGATCGAGCCCGGGATCGAGATCGCGGTGCGGGATGACGGCCGCGACGCCGAGCCGGCGGCACGTGCGCTCGATGCGCGCGGCGATCTCGCCGCGGTTGGCGACGAACAGGACGCGGATCGGACCCGGGCCGGCCCGGAGGCTCGTCACGCCCGCATCCTAGTCCGGGCCCCCGATCGCTGCGTCCCGGCCCCGCCGGCGATACCCTCCGCCCGTGATCCTCGGCATCGACCACGTCGTGATCGCCGTCCGCGACCTCGAAGCGGCCTCGAGCGAGCTGCCGGCCGGGCTCGGGCTCGAGGTCGTCGAGGGCGGCCGCCACCTCGCGCTCGGGACGCGGAACGCGCTGTGCTGGCTCGGCGATTCGTACCTCGAGCTGCTCGCCGTGACGGACGCTTCCCTCGCGGCCCGGTCGTGGATCGGCGCTCCCGCGATCGCCTCGCTGTCGGGCGGGGGCGGGGTGGCCACGTGGGCGCTCGCCTCCGACGATCTCGCGGCGGACGTCCGGCGGCTCCGTGCGCAGGGCTCGAGCCTGATCGGGCCGCTCCCCGGCGAACGGCTGCGGCCCGACGGGCGTGCGGAGCGCTGGTTGCTTGCGCTCCTCCCCGAGCTCGCTCCGGATCGGCCGCCGTTCCTCATCGAGCACCTGGCCGGGAGCCCCGAGTGGCACCCGGACGCGCGGCGGGACCGCGACGAGCGGCGGCATGCCGCCGGGCACGTCCGCCTGCGCCGCCTCGAGATCCCCGTCGACGATCCAGGATCGGTCGCGCGGTCGTATCGGACCGAGCTCGGGCTGCGCGCCTCGGCTGCCGCCGCGGCACCGGCGGCAGCGACATCCGCGGACAGCGCCGTCGTTGCCGTCGGCGTGCAGTCGGTGGTGCTCCGGCCGGCGTCGGCCCCGGCGCGGCACCCCGTGACGATCGTGCTGTCGTCGGACGTCGGATCGGACCGCGACGTCGAGATGCTCGGGTGCCGGTTCGTCGTCGAGCGCGCGGAGGTCGGCTGACGGCCCGGGCGGTCGCGCGGGCACGCGCGCCGACCACGATCCGGAACACGTCGACCACATCCGGTGGACGCCGACTACATCCGGAAGACCCCGAACCTCGTCTCCGGGATCGGGGCATGCAGCGAGGCCTCGATCCCCATCGCGAGCACCCGCCGGGTGTCCAGCGGGTCGATGACGCCGTCGTCCCAGAGCCGCGCGGTCGCGTACCACGGGGAGCCCTCGCGGTCGTACGCCTCGAGGATCGGCGCCTCGAACGCGTCCCGCTCCGCGTCGGATGCCCACCGCCCACCCGGCAGCGACGCCTCGCGCACCGTCGACAGCACGCGTGCCGCCTGCTGTCCGCCCATCACGCTGATCCGGCTGTTCGGCCACGACCACAGGAACCGCGGCTGATAGGCGCGGCCGGCCATCGCGTAGTTGCCGGCGCCGAAGCTGCCCCCGACCATGACCGTGAACTTCGGCACCTCCGCGCATGCGACGGCCGTCACGAGCTTCGCGCCGTGCTTCGCGATCCCGCCGGCCTCGTACTCGCGTCCGACCATGAACCCGGCGATGTTCTGCAGGAACACGAGCGGAACGCGGCGCTGGGCTGCGAGCTCGATGAAGTGCGCGCCCTTGACGGCCGACTCGCTGAACAGGATCCCGTCGTTGGCGAGGATCGCGACCGGGTAGCCCTCGAGGTGGGCGAAGCCGCAGACCAGCGTGTTGCCGTACAGCGGCTTGAACTCGTGGAACCGGCTCCCGTCGACCAGCCGTGCGATCAGCTCGCGCGCGTCGAGCCGCCCGGTTCGGAGGTCCGAGGGGATCACGTCGTACATCCCCGCCGACCCGCCGCCACCGTCCGAGCCGACCGCGGGAGGCTCGGGCGCCTGGCGCTCCCACGGCAGGTCGGGTGCCCTGCGCGACAGGTTCGCGACGATCGAGCGGCCCAGCGCGAGCGCGTGCTCGTCGTCGAGCGCCTCGTGGTCCGCGACCCCGCTGACGCGCGTGTGCACGTCGGCGCCGCCGAGCTCCTCGGGCGTCACGTCCTCGCCGGTCGCGGCCTTCACGAGCGGCGGGCCGCCCAGGAAGATCGTGCCGGTGCCGCGGACGATGACCGTCTCGTCGCTCATCGCCGGCACGTACGCCCCACCTGCCGTGCAGCTGCCCATGACCAGCGCGACCTGCGGGATCCCCAGCGCCGACATGCGCGCCTGGTTGTAGAAGATCCGGCCGAAGTGGTCGCGGTCGGGGAAGACCTCGGCCTGCAGGGGGAGGTATGCGCCGCCGGAATCGACGAGGTACAGGCAGGGGAGGCGGTTCTCGAGCGCCACCTCCTGGGCTCGAAGGTGCTTCCTGACCGTCAGCGGGTAGTAGGTGCCGCCCTTCACGGTCGCGTCGTTCGCGACGATCACGCAGGTCGTGCCCTCGACCCGGCCGATCCCCGTGACGATCCCGGCGGACGGCACGCGGTCGTCGTAGACGCCCTCTGCGGCGAGCTGGCTCAGCTCGAGGAACGCGGACCCGGGGTCGATGAGCCGGTCGATTCGCTCGCGGACGGGGAGCTTGCCCCGGGACCGATGGCGTTCGATCGTGGCCTCGTCGCCGCCGGCACCGCGACCCGCGACTGCCGACTGTCGCTCCCGCAGGTCCGCGACGAGCCGCTCCATCGCCGCGCGATTCCCGCGAGCCGCGGGCGAGTCCGGATCGACGCGGGTCCGCAGCACGGCCATCCCGGGGATCATACCGGCCCGCGGGATCGAGGCCGGGCAGCAGAGGCCAGCCCGCGATACCGCCCGCCGCCCTCGCCGCCGTCGCGCGTGGTACCTCGCCGCGGCGGAGGCCGATCGCGGCGCCCCTGGCTCTCTGAGCCCCCCTGCGCCGGAGCCCGCGCGTTCGTGCGAGAGATTTCGGGATCGCGCCGCGATCCCCGAAAACCAACGCTTTGAATACGCCAGTCCCCGTTATTCGCAGCCTGCAGGCGAACGACGTGCGATACTCGTCTCGTCAGCGTCGACAGGCCGGGCACGGGCCGTCACACGGGGAGATGTTCGAATGAAGGTGTTGCTGGTCGGCGCCGGGACGGTCGGCGAGGCCATCGCGAAGGTGAGCGCGGGCCGCCCGTGGCTCGAGCGGATGGTCGTCGCCGACTACGCGGTCGACCGGGCGCAGCGCGTGGCCGCCCGGGCCGGCGACGAGCGGGCGTTCGTCGCCGAGCGCATCGACGCGTCGGACGCGTCGCAGGTCAGCGGGCTGGCGCGGAAGCACGGCGTCGACCTCGTGATGAACGCGGTCGATCCCCGGTTCCTGATGCCCATCTTCGACGGGGCGTTCGACGCCGGCGTCGACTACATGGACATGGCCGTCAGCCTGTCGGAGCCGCACCCGACCGACCCGTACCACCAGACCGGCGTGAAGCTCGGCGACCTCCAGTTCGAGCGCGCCCAGGCGTGGAAGGACCGCGGCCGGCTGGCACTCGTGGGCATGGGGATGGACCCGGGACTGTCGGACGTCTTCGCCGCGTACGCCGCGAAGCACCTGTTCGACGAGGTCCACGAGGTCAACGTGCGAGACGGTGGCAGCCTCCGGATCGAGGGGTATCCGTTCGCGACCGTGTTCTCGATCTGGACGACCATCGAGGAGTGCCTGAACCCGCCGATCATCTGGGAGCGGGATCGCGGCTGGTACACCGTCGAGCCGTTCGCGGAGCCCGAGACGTTCGACTTCCCCGAGGGCGTCGGGCCGGTCGAGTGCGTGCACGTCGAGCACGAGGAGGTCACGCTGGTTCCGCGCTGGATCGACGCCCGGAAGGTCACGTTCAAGTACGCCCTCGGCACGGAATTCATCGACACGCTGAAGACGCTCCACGCGATCGGGCTCGACCGCAAGGACAGGATCCGCGTCAAGGGGGTCGAGGTGGCGCCGCGCGACGTGGTCGCGGCGCTCACGCCCGATCCGGCCACGGTCGGCGATCGGATGGTCGGCCTCGCCATCGTGGGGACGCAGGTGACGGGTCTGA
>JAKAAV010000253.1 GCA_021802185.1 Chloroflexota bacterium
TTCGAGCTCGAAGAGGATCCGGATGCCGGCGAGGTTGACCCCGAGGTTCTGGGTGAGGTGCCGGATCCAGAGGACCCGGCGAAGGTCGCGTTCGGAATAGAGGCGGATGTTGGTCGGGGTGCGGGCCGGGCACAGGAGACCCTCGTCCTCGTAGATCCGGAGCGTCCGTGGGTGTACCCGCACGATGCTCGCCGCGACGCTGATCACGTAGACCGGCTGGCTCGGATCCCGGACCCGGTCCCGCACTTCCCGTCCGCCTCGATCAGCGGCCGTCGGACGAGGCCGCGCCGGAGCTGGCGTCGCGCTTCTGTGCATCCGTGGTCGGCGAGATCCTGATCTGGCGCGGCCTGGCCTCCTCGCGCTTCGGCAGCGTGAGCGTCAGCACTCCGTGCTCGTAGTCGGCCTGCGCCTTGTCGGCACTCACGTCGGCCGGCAGCTGGATGGTCCGGCTGAAGCGTCCCCGCCGCAGCTCCTGGTACAGGTAGCCGTGCTCGTCCTCGCGGCGCTCGTCCCGGAACTCGCCCGAGATCGTGAGCGTGTCGCTCTCGACGGTCACGTCGACGTCCTCCGGCTTCACGCCGGGGAGCGCGGCCTTCACGACCAGCGCGTCATCCGTCCGGTAGATGTCGAGCGGCAGCGTGCCCTCGGTCTCGGCCCAGCGCCCGGTGCCCGGGCGCACGTAGGAATCCTCGAGCAGCCGGTCCATCGCCTGGCGAAGGGAGACGAGCTCGCCGAACGGGCTCGTCCTGCGGATCATGGTCATGGTCTGAACCTCCCGTGGCTTCCTGCCACTTCATCTCGTCGATGCGGCCCCGGCGCCAGGCCGGAGGGGCGGTCGTCCGCTCACCCGCGCATCGGCGACGATGATCCGCCATGACAATAATGTTGTCAAGAGTGTTGCGCGTTCTTCATCCCTCGATGTTGCCAGTGGTTCCCGCATGACTCCTCCCTCTTGTTGATCGGCACCGACGCCACGTTCAGAACGCCGCCGCCCGTCGAGGCCTCGTCGCGCGCGACGACGGTGGCAGGGACGCCGAACGCGAGCGCCCCAAGGTTCACGTCGTGCCCGCGTCAGCCGTGGTGGCCGTCATCAGCGCCTCGCTGCACGGACCAGACCACCGTGATGCTCGTGACGCTCGGTCCCCCGGACTCGCCGGGGACGGTGCAGGAGGCGAGCGTCGTGGTGACGCGGCCGACAATCCCGCGGAGTAGCCGCTCGTCCGCGGGGACGTCGCCGCCGGTGGCGTAGGCTACGAGCTCGCCGGTTCGGCAACGGCCGGCGGTGCCGCCGGTTCGGCGCTCGCACCGGCGAACCGGGCACGAACCGCAGCAGGGGGAACCGGGGTGGAGACGCAAGCGCCAGGGTTCGCGGCCGACGTGCGTCCGCTCTTCCGCGAGCGGGATCGTTCGTCGATGTCGTTCCGCTTCGACCTCTGGGACTACTCCGACGTGAAGGCGAACGCCGACGACATCCTGGCCGCCACGGAGGCCGGCGACATGCCCTGCGACGGAGCGTGGCCGGCGGAGCGCGTCGCGCTGTTTCGGAGCTGGATCGAGGGCGGCTTCCAGCCGTAGGCGCGAGCGGCTTCGGGCCGCGGAGTGGCAGCCCATGGTCCGGTCGGACGCCGGGCCGATCGTCGTGCCCGGCGCCGTTCAGGCGAGCGCCGCGTGCCAGGTTTCGGCCGGCGTCACGCCGACAGTCATCCCGACGTCGCTCAGGCCGGCGCCGGGCCCTCGTGCCAGATGCCGGCCTGCATGACCCGCCGGACCTCGAAGCCCTCGTCGAGCTCGACGAGGTCCGCTCGAAGCCCGGCTTCGATCCGCCCTCGGTCGGACACGCCGAGCAGGGCGAGCGGGTTGGCGGACGCCGCCGCGGAGACCCGGGGAAGCGGCGCGCCGAAGCGCGCGAGGTTGCGGACGGCCGAGTCGAGCGCGATGACCGAGCCGGCAAGCGCCCCGTTCGAGACGAGCCTGCACTCGTCTCCGCGCACCTCGACGTCGAGGCCCCCCAGCGTGCCGCGGCCATCGCCGGTCCCGGCGAGGCTGATCGCGTCGCTGACGAGCACGAGGCGGGCCGCGGGCTTCGCCCGCAGGATCAACGCCCAGAGCAGCCGGTCGACGTGGTGACCGTCGAAGACGACCTCCGTGTAGACGTCGTCGCGAGCCAGGGCGACCGCCGCGAGCCCCGGTGCGTGCTGATGGACGCCGGACATCGCGTTGAACAGGTGCGTCGTGGCGCGTGCCCCGGCGTCGTAGCCGGCCATCGCCTCGTCCGCGGTCGCGACCGAGTGCCCGAGCGACGTCCAGGTTCCGCGCTCGGCGAGCGCGCCGATCAGGTCGAGGGCGCCGGGCGTCTCCGGCGCGATCGTCGTCAGGCGGAACATGTTCGGCGTCGCGAGGAGCGGTTCGATCTCGCGGAACGGCACGTCGGCGGGCGCGCGGACGAACGCCGGGTTCTGCGCGCCGACGCGCTGCGGCGAGATGAAGGGGCCCTCGAGGTTGAAGCCGAGCGGCTGTGAGCCGTCCTCCGGCGCGACCTGGATCCAGCGGCGCACGCGGTCGCCGAACTCGAGCAGCGTGTCGATCGGTGCGGTGACGGCCGTCGGCACGAACGAGGTCACGCCGCGCGGCAGGAGTGCGCGCGCCATGCCGTCGAGCGAGCCGTTCGGCCCCATCGCGTCGTGCCCGCCCCATCCGTGGACGTGCACGTCGACGAACCCGGGCATGATCCAGGGTCCGGACGACTCGGCATCGTCGAGCTCGACCCGTGCGATCCTGCCGGCCTCGGCGACGACCCGTCCCGGCGCCACGCGGTCCTCCAGCACGAGCCTCCCGCGCGCGATCATCTCGGACACCCGCACCTCCCTGCCTCCCGTTGCGGCCCGCCTCGCTGTCGATCAGCCCGTGACGGCGACAGCTGCTGGTGACGGCTCCGCCTCCGCTGAGCCTCCCTCTGTTCCCGCCGTCTCCGACGATCCCGCGTCCGACCGGCCCGACGCCGCCGCCGACGGCCCCGCCGTCTCCGGGGACCCGGCCCCGCCCCTCGCGGCCGATGCCTCCGCGCCGAACACCGCGGCCCCGATCGCCCCTGCGAGCGTCCCGAGCTCCGCCTGGACGAGCCGAACCGATTCGGGCGAGGTCATGTGGACCCGCGACCGGAGCTCGTCGCGGACCGGCCCGAGCAGCAGCTCGCCGGCGTTCGCGACGCCCCCGCCGAACACGACGACGTCGGGCGTGAGCAGCGTGACGAGTCCCGCCACGGCGATTCCGAGGTACCGCCCGGCCTCCGCGAGCCCCGCCATGGCGCGCCCGTCTCCGGCGCGCGCGGCCTCGACCGCCTCCTCGGCCGTCTCCGTGCCACAGGCGGCCGCGATCGCCTGCGCCTGCGCGTACGTCTCGACGCACCCGCGACTGCCGCACCCGCACCGCGGACCATCGGGGTCGATCGTCAGGTGCCCGACCTCGCCGGCCGCGCCGTCGAGCCCCAGGTGGAGCCGCCCGGCGACGGCGATCCCGCCGCCCACGCCGGTGCCGAGCGTGATCCCGACCATCGTCGCCGCGCCGCGGCCCGCTCCGAGCCGCAGCTCCGCGAGCGTGAACGCGCGCGCGTCGTTGACGAGATGCGCGGGCACCCCGACGGCCTCCGAGACGGCGGCGACGACGGGCACGCCGCTCCAGTCGACGTGGATGTTCGGGGTGAACCGGACGGTGCCCCGGATCGCGTCGTAGCGGCCGGGGACCGCGATTCCGATCGAGGCGACCGGTCCGTACCTCGCGCTCGCCTCGCGTGCGCAGCCGATCAGCTCCGCGACGATCGCCGATGCGCCGCCGTCGGCCGGCGTCGGCGCCGATCCCGAGTCGATGCACCGCCACTCGCCGCCCTCGTGCCCGACGATCGCCCACTTCAGGAACGTGCCCCCGAGGTCGAGCCCGAGGTGAACCGTCACTCCGTGCCTCCCGCCCCCTCCGGTGCAGGCCCGACGCGCTCCCTGAGCTCGCGCCAGACCCGTTCGGGCGAGAGCGGCAGCTCGCGGATCACGGCGCCGGTGGCGTCACGGACGGCGGCCGCGACGGCCGGCGCCACGCACAGCAGCGCACCCTCGCTCATGCCCTTCGCACCATACGGCCCCGGGCCGTCCGCGTTCTCGACGATCGCGCTCTGGAGCTCGAGCGGCAGATCCATGCTCGTG
>JAKAAV010000254.1 GCA_021802185.1 Chloroflexota bacterium
CTCGCAGCGCACCACGCGTCGCGAGGCCGGATCCGTGCCGGCGATGGTTCGTGCGCCCGACCCGAGCCCGGGCCTCGGCGTCTCGACGAGCACCTCACCGTTGTTGAACCCGAGGGCGCGGCACAGCGCATCCCCGTGCGCGGCCGTCCCCGTGACGTCGAAGCCGGCCCGCCGCAGGTGGTCGAGCTCGGTCCCGAGCACCTCGACGGGGTCACGGCCGGTTCGCAGCGCGACCGCGATCGCGTTGTTGTGCAGCCCGATCTCGTGGCCGAGGTCGCGGATGCGGGCCAGCGCCCGGAGGACGTAGCGCGACGGCGCGTGGCCACCGTCGCGGTAGTACCAGTCGCCGTGCAGCACGTAGTAGCTGGCGCGGTACCCGCGCTCGGCCTCCCATTCCGCGAACCGGACGGCGTTGTCGATGTCGCTGTCCGTGTCGTGGCGCATCGCGACCGTCCGCGGCGCCCGCGCCTCGGGGGGCAGCGAGACGAGCGAGCGCACGTCGACGACGGCATCTGCGCCCGACAGGATCGCGTCGAGCTCGTCCAGGTCTCCCGGACCGAACGCCCGCCTCCGCGCCAGCACGCTGCGGCGGTCGCGGATGACCTTCCACCGGATCCCGTCCACGCGCCGCTCCCCGGCGATGCGGCCCCGCACCCGCTCGACCAGCGACCGCCGCGGCCCGCCCTCGCGGGCACCGCCCGTCACGCTCAATGACGCCCCTTCGCCGCCATCGACCTCGTCTGCGCCACCGTCCGGCTGCCTCCGATCGCAACTCCCCAGCGGCCGCGTACGGTAGCATGGCGGTCCGGGTGCGCGCCCGGACCCACCGCGGGCTCACCTGCCCCCGGGCCACGCTGCGGCACGGGACCCGACGAGATCACGCCACATGACGCCTGGAGGTCGGCCGGACCCGCCCACGCTCCCGTCCGGCGCCACGTACCCGCCGCTCACGATCAGCTTCCTGCGCGGCGACACGCCGGACCCGCACTGCACCTCGTACCCGGACCGGTTCCATGCCCAGTTCACGGCGCCGAGCCCGCGGGACCCGCGGGTCGGCCGCTACGAGGACGGGTGCTCGATCCTCGTGACGCCCGCGACGTACGACGAGTACTGGGGCTCGCCGCACGCGTACTGGATGCGCCAGAAGGTGCGTCGCTCGATGCGCGACGGGTACGTCTTCGCCCGGATCGAGCGCGACGACTACCTCGACGACATCCATGCCATCAACACGTCGATGCCCGAGCGGCAGGGCCGCCCGATGTCGGAGACGTACCGCGAGCGCCCGGCGGCGCAGGGTCCGCTCCCGGCGTTCCCCTGCCCGCGCCACGCGCTCCGCCGCTACGGGGTGCTGCGCGACGGCCATCTCTACGCGTACGCGTGGGTCTACGTGATCGGCGAGATGTGCCTGTTCTCGACGATCCTCGGTCACGGCGATCACATGAAGTCCGGGATCATGTCGCTCCTCGTGGCACAGGCCGTCCACGACCTGATGGACACCGCCGGGCTTCGCTACGCCATGTACAACCTCCACGCGTCGGGGACGGACGGGCTGCGGTTCTTCAAGGAGCAGATGGGGTTCGCGCCGTACCGCGTGACGTGGCTCGTGGGCGACGGGACGGACGCGGCGCGGGCGGAGGCACGGGCGCGCGCGATCGAGGAGGCACTGCGAAGACGCCCCTCCGTGGCCGCGCACAGCGGCACTCTTCCGGCCCCGTTGCGCGGCCTCGCGCGCCGCGTCTCCCGACTGATCCCGAGGGGCTGACGGCCGGACCGGATCCCGGCGGGAAGGACGCGCGGGTCCCCTTCAGAGCGTCCGGTCCGCGCGCCCCGAGACCGTCCCGAGATACGTCTCCGCCTGGCGCTCCCAGTTGTAGGTCCGGCGCGCCGCCGCGAGCGCGTTCGCTTGCCAGGCGGCACGCGCGTCCTCCGGGGCGTCGAGCACCACACGGATCGCGCGTGCCAGATCGGCGGGATCGTCGGGGCGACAGGTCACGCCGGCGCCGGTCTCGCGGAGGATGCCGGCCATGCCGGGAAGGTCGCTCGCGACGATCGGCACGCCAGAGGCGAGCGCCTCGAACAGCTTGTTCGGCGTGGTCAGCCGGTGATTGAGCGTGTTGCCCTCGATCGGCATCGCGGCCACGTCCGCCGATGAGACCCACTCGAGCAGGTCCTCGGGCGGCACACCGGGAACGACATGCACACGGTCCGCGCACGGCAGGCGGGCGGCGGCCGCGCGGTACTCCTCGAAGCGAGGGCCGAACCCCATGACCACGAGGTGCGCGTCGGGGACGAGCCCGATCGCGTCGAAGAGTCCCTCGATGCCGCGGTGAGGGAACAGGTACCCGTGGTACAGCACGACAAGAACGCCGGGCTCGAGCGGCAGCAGCTCGTGAAAGCGGCGCGGCTGGGGCGGGGCATCGGCCCGGCCGGGCTCGCCGGGCGCCGGGGACGGCGGGGCCGGTGGGCAGTTCATGACGATCGCGGGCGACACTCCGAGGCGGCGGGCGAGCACGTCGGCGTACGGCCGGCTCACCGTGATGACCGCGTCGGCCGACCTCGCCCAGGCGCGCTCCCGGCGCGCCAGGAGCCACCGCCACACGCGCGGCAGGCGGGCGAAGGCCCCGCTCTCCACGTGGATCTCGAGCGAGTCGTAGACGACACGACCCCCCCGCCGGTCGCGGAGCCTCAGGCACACCGGGAGCGTCACGAGGCCGTCGGCCTGCCATACGGCCGCAGGCGGCGCGACGCGCTCGACGGCCGCGGCCCATCGCCGCGCGACGAGCTGGTAGCGGAGCCCCTGCAGGAGGCGACCCGGGCCGTCGACCGCCATGCGGGCGAAGCCCCGGCTCGCGTCGACCACGATCCGGCCGAGACCGCGGCGCATGGCCGCGCCGCCTGGCGCGGCGGAACGGCCGGCCGATCGGCCACCCGACGAGTCCGGCAGGCGGGGGGCGGGCAGCCATCGCGGCCCGCGCGGCAGCGGCACGCGGATGACGTCGAACCCGCCGGCGTCCTCGTGGGCGGGAAGCCCGGGGCCGGCACGCGCGACCCACGTCACCGCGAAGCCCGCGTCCAGGAGCGTCCGGGTCATGCGCGCCGCGCGCGAGTTGTGCTCGGCCGTGTTCCCGAACAGCAGGACGACGCGCGGTGCCCCGCCCCCCGTCATTCCCTCGCCGAGGCCCCGGGAGCGCGTCGCGGTACCGGGCGCGGGAACGTCGCCGAGTCGTCTGCCGGCGTGTCGTCGTCCGCGGTCGGGAGGCCGGGCTGCGGCGCGCGCGTCACCGGCACGGACGCGTCCCCCTCGGCCCCGCGCGCGAGCTCGCCGGCCGCCTCTTCCGTCGCGGCGACGGCCGCCTCGACGCTGCCGTCACCGAGCAGGTCGCGATACAGGGTCACGAGCCGGGTCACCTCCGTCTCCCAGTTGTACCGCTCGTGCGCGGCGCGCAGGCATCGCGCACGCAGGCCGGCCATGTCGTCCGGCGTGCGCTCGAGCACCCCCCGGATCGCCCGCGCGATGCTCGCCGGGTCGGCCGGATCGCAGGCGGCACCCAGCGGACCGTCGGGATCGTCGAGCACGATGCGCCGCATCTCCGGGAAGTCGCTGACGACCACCGGCACGCCGGCCGCGAGGCTCTCGAACAGCTTGTTCGGCGTCGAGAGGTAGTGGTTCAGGGTCGATCGCTGGATCGGCATGACGCCGACGTCGGCGGACGCGACCCACGGCGGCAGCTCGTGCGGCGGCACGGCGTCGAGGACATGGGCACGCGCCCCGTATCGCGGATCGGCGACGCGGGTGACGAGGTTCGCCCGCTCGCTGCCATAGCCGAGGAACACGGCGTGGACGCGCTCCATCCCGGGCTCGAGCAGCGCCTCCAGGATCTCCTCCATCCCGCGATGTGCCGAGAACCCGCCGTGATACAGCACGACCGGGGCGTCGGCGGGGATGCCGGCGGCCTGCCGCAGCAGGTCGGGGCGATGGGCGGGCGGATCCCAGCGCGCCGGACAGTTCCTGACCACGACCACGCGGCGCGGCCCGTACCGCTGCCCGAGGTTCTCCGCGAGCGACTGGTTGACCGTGACGAGCGCGTCGATGCCCCGGACCCAGGCGCGTTCCTGGCGCACGAGGAAACGCCGGGCCCACGCCGGCAGCTTCGCGATGCGGCCCGACGCGACGTAGATC
>JAKAAV010000255.1 GCA_021802185.1 Chloroflexota bacterium
TCTGACCGTTGTCGCGGCAGAGTGCGCGTGCCACCGGGGCGGGACCGCGGCCGAAGCGCGTCGGAGCACCCGCGGTGCGCCGAACGGGTCGCGTCGCCCGGCCGCCGTGGGACGGCGCGCCGGAGCCCCACGACCGCCTCGGCGGCGGGCCGAAACCCCCACGACCGCCCCGGCGGCGGGCCTCACCCGCTCTTCGGCGCTGTTATGCCGTGTGGTAGGCTCGCCTCCCGATGTCCAGATTCGTACGTGCGCTGGGCGCCATCCTGGGCATGCTGGTGGGGATCCAGCTCGCCTCGATCGACGTCGGCGGCCACCCTCTGTTCAGCGAGACTCCGAGCGGCAACTTCCTGGTCGCTCTGTGGGTCGTCGCGTGGCTGGTCGTCGGGTTGCTGATCCTGCCGTACCTCACGATCGAACCGGCCGGCTGGCTGATCCGCGGCGTTCGCGCGCTCTCCACCGGCGAGTTCGTGACGGCGATCGCCGGGCTCCTCATCGGGCTCCTCATGGGGCTGCTGCTCGGCCTGCCGCTTGCCCGGTTCCCGGATCCGTACGGGCGCTACCTGCCGATCGGCGTCTCGCTCGTGCTCGGCCTCGGCATGCTCGGGCTCACGGTGGCGAAACGGCACGACCTTGCGGAGGCGATCACGGCGCTCGGGCTGGTCCCACCCGGGCGGGCGGTGGGCGGAACCGCCGGCGGGCCGTTCATCGTCGTCGACACGAGCGCGATCATCGACGGCCGGATCGCCGACGTCGTCCAGAGCGGGTTCCTCTTCGGGACGCTCGTGGTGCCGCGCTTCGTGCTCGCGGAGCTGCAGTACATCGCGGACCAGTCGGACGCCCGCAAGCGGGCGCGCGGGCGCCGCGGGCTCGACATCCTGAACGAGCTGCGGCGAACGGAGACCATCGCGGTCGAGATCAGCGAGGCCGACCCGCCCGGGATCCCGGAGGTCGACGCGAAGCTGGTGGCGCTCGCGAAGTCGCGCGGCGCCGCGATCCTGACGAACGACCTGAACCTCAACAAGGTCGCCGAGCTCGAGGGCATCCGGGTCCTCAACGTGAACTCGCTGGCGAACGCCGTGAAGCCCGCATTCCTCCCGGGCGACCAGATTCGCGTCCACGTCATCCAGGAGGGCAAGGAGCCGGGGCAGGGGGTCGGGTTCCTCGACGACGGCACGATGGTGGTCGTCGAGGGCGGCGCGCGCCGGATGAACCACGAGGTGTGCGTGGGCGTGACCCGCGTGCTCCAGACGGTGGCCGGGAGGATGGTCTTCGGCCAGCCCGTGGACGATTGAGATGACCATCCCGGCTTCGGTCGACGCGGTCATCGTCGCCGCCGGGTCGAGCACACGGATGGCGGGCGCGGACAAGCTCGCGGCACGCCTCTTCGGCCGCCCGCTGCTCGCGTGGACGCTCGACGCCATCTGTTCCGCGCCGTCGGTGCGCCGTGTCGTGCTCGTGACTGCGGCTGCGCGCGTGGACCAGCTGGCAGGGGAGTCGTGGGTTCGGCAGCGCGACGCGGTCGTCGTGGCCGGCGGTGCGCGACGACAGGAATCGGTCGCCGCCGGCGTCCGCGCGACGTCGTCGCCGGTCGTTCTCGTGCACGACGGGGCGCGGCCGCTCGTGACCGCGGGCCTCGTCGAGGCGATCGCGGAGGCGGCAGAACGGACCGGGGCCGCCGTGCCCGTCGTTCCTGTGGTCGAGACGCTCAAGCGGGTCGCCGGCGCGTTCGTCGGCGTCACCGTCGACCGGTCCGGGCTCGCGGCGGCGCAGACGCCGCAGGCGGCGCGGCGCGACCTGCTCGAGCGGGCCTGGCGAGGGTTTCCTCCCGAGGGCGACCGCGAGTTCACCGACGAGGCCGCCCTGCTCGAGGCCGCCGGCGTGCCGGTGGCCGCCGTGCCGGGCGACCCCTCGAATCTCAAGGTGACGCTGACCGAGGATCTCGTGCGGGCGGAGGCCCTGCTGGCTGCGCGCGGGACCGGGCGCGTCGGCGGGGACGCCGGCACGGTCCGGGTCGGTCATGGCGCGGACGAGCATCCCTTCGGGTCCGAGCTCGGGCTCGCCCTCGGCGGCCTCCTCCTCGAGGATGTCCCGCGGCTGCGGGGACACTCCGACGGCGACGTCGTGCTGCATGCTGTGGCGGACGCGCTCCTGGGGGCCGCCGCGCTCGGCGACCTCGGCCGCGTCTTTCCCGCCGGAGACCCGCGAACGCGCGGGATCGCGAGTGGTGAGATGCTGCACGTGGTTGCAGGGCGACTGGCCGATGCCGGATGGCGCCCCGCGGCCGTCGACGTCACGGTTCGAGCCGCGAGGCCTCGACTGGGCGGTCGCCGGCTCGACGAGATGCGCGACGCGATCGCGCGGCTGCTCGAGCTCCCCTCGAGTGCGGTGCAGGTCAAGGCGTCGAGCGGCAATCTGATCGGATTCGAAGGCGCTGGTCGCGGGATCGCCGCGACGGCGGTGGCGACGGTGGTGCGACGATGACGCGGTGGAACACATGACCTTGCGGTTGACCAACACGCTGACGGGACGCCAGGGGGCGTTCGTGCCGCTGGAACCCGGCCGCGTCCGGATGTACAGCTGCGGCCCGACCGTCTACGCGCCCGCGCACGTCGGCAACTTCCGCAGCTTCCTGTTCGCCGACCTGCTCCGCCGGTACCTCGGGTGGCTCGGGTTCGAGGTGACGTGGGTGATGAACATCACCGACGTCGACGACAAGATCATCCGCGACGCGGGGCGCGAGGGCGTGCCGATCGGCGAGCTGACGGCCCGCTACACCTCGGCGTTCCTCGAGGATGCCGAACGGCTGCGCATGACGCGGCCCGACGTCATGCCGCGGGCGACGGAGCACGTCCCCGACATGGTGGCGCTGATCGAGTCGCTCCTCGCGACCGGCCATGCGTACCGGACCGACGACGGCTCGATCTTCTTCCGGATCGCGAGCTGGCCCTCGTACGGGCAGCTGGCGCACATCGATCCGACGCAGCAGCGGGTCGGCGAGCGTGTCGAGGCCGACGACTACGACAAGGACGACGTGCGGGATTTCGCCGTCTGGAAGGGCCCGAAGGAGGGCGAGCCGAGCTGGGATACGGCGATCGGGCCGGGCCGCCCCGGCTGGCACATCGAATGCTCGGCGATGAGCATGCGCTACCTGGGGACGACGTTCGACATTCACACGGGCGGAGTCGACCTCATCTTCCCGCACCACGAGGACGAGATCGCGCAGTCGGAGGCCGCCACGGGCAAGCAGTTCGTCCGCACCTGGATGCACTGCGCGCACCTGCAGATGGGCGGCCAGAAGATGGCGAAGCGGACCGGCAACATCGAGCGGCCCGCCGACGTGTACGCACGCGGATACTCGCCCCGGGCGCTGCGGTACGCGCTGATCGCCGCGCAGTACCGCGCACCGCTCGAGTTCGGTGAGGACTCGCTCCGTGCGGCGACGGCCGCGGTCGAACGGCTCGGGAACGTCCTGATCGCTCTCGACGCCCACCGATCCGATGCCACCGGGGACCCCGGATTCCCGGCGCTGCTGGGGGAGACGCGCGAGCGGTTCACGGCGGCGCTCGACGACGACCTCAACGTGTCGCCGGCCCTGGCCGCCGTGTTCGACCTGGCTCGAGAGCTCAACCGGCGCCTCGACGCCGGGACGCTGTCGACCGCCGATGCGCAGTCGGCCGCGGCGTTCCTGCGGGACCTCGACCGCGTCCTCGGCGTCATGGAGGAGGGCGACGAGGCGCTCGAGCCGGAGCTCTCGGCGATGCTCGACGAGCGAGCGGCCGCGCGCGCCGCGCGGGACTGGGCGACCTCGGACCGGCTTCGCGACGAGCTTGCGGAGCGGGGTGTCGCGGTCGAGGACACGAAGACGGGCCAGCGCTGGCGGCGGCTCGTGGAGGCGCAGCGTGGCTGACAGGCACGACGATCGAGGCGGACCCGGCGACCACGAGGGCGGCCCGCGTGGGCCGCGCAGGGGCGGCTTCGGCGGACGATCCGGCGGGTACCGCGGCGGGCTCGGTCCCGGCGGCAACCGTGGAGCGCGCCCGGCGGGACCCGGCGGGCCGTGCGGGGGGTGGCGAGCGAGATGTCGGCGCGGGCCCGGGGCCTCGTCGAGCGGATGGGCGAGGTTGCCTGCGAGATGTGGCGGATGACCGCGGACGCCTACGGCCACCGGGTGC
>JAKAAV010000256.1 GCA_021802185.1 Chloroflexota bacterium
CGGTTCGACCAAGGCGAAGGTGCGCCTCGAGGCGATCGACCGGCTGGAGGCGGAGGCGCTTCAGACCCGCCACCGCGGACGGTACGTCGTCGTCACCGCGATCACCCCGACGCCGCTGGGCGAGGGCAAGACCACCACCACGATCGGGCTCGCGGAAGGGCTCAATCGCATCGGGCGTCGGGCGGCCGTCTGCATCCGCCAGCCGTCGCTCGGGCCCGTGTTCGGCATCAAGGGTGGCGCCGCCGGCGGCGGGTACAGCCAGGTGATCCCGATGGAGGACTTCAACCTCCACCTCACCGGCGACAACCACGCCGTGGGATCGGCGCACAACCTCGCCGCCGCGTTCCTGGACAACTCGCTCACGCACGGCAACCCGCTCGACATCGACCCGCTCGGAGTGCTCTGGCCGCGCGTCGTCGACATCTCCGACCGCGCCATCCGCCACACCGTCATCGGGCTCGGCGGCCGCGAGAACGGGTACCCGCGCGAGGCGGAGTGGCAGATCACCGTCGCCTCAGAGGTCATGGCCGTGCTCGCGCTGGCGACCGACCTGCACGACCTCAGACGACGGCTCGGCCGGATGGTCCTGGCGACCACGCGGAGCGGCGCACCGGTCACCGCCGACGACCTCCGCGTCGCGGGCGCCATGACGGTGCTCCTGCGCGACGCGATCAAGCCGAACCTGCTCCAGACGCTCGAGGGCGGGCCGGCGTTCGTCCACTGCGGACCGTTCGCGAACATCGCGCACGGGAACTCGAGCGTGCTCGCCGACCGGCTCGCGCTCGCCTCGTGCGACATCGTCTGCACCGAGGCGGGGTTCGGCGCAGACCTCGGAGCCGAGAAGTTCTTCGACATCAAGTGCCGCGCGTCGGGGCTCCGGCCCGATGCGGGCGTGCTCGTCACGACCGTCCGCGCGCTCAAGATGCACGGCGGAGTCGGCAAGGTGGTCGCGGGAAGGCCGCTCGACCCGGCGCTGCTCGAGGAGAACGTCGAGGGCGTCCGGCGCGGGGCGGCGAACCTCGCGGCGCAGATCGAGGTCGTTCGACTGTACGACGTCCCGGTCGTCGTCGCGATCAACAGCTTCCCCACCGACACGCCCGCCGAAGTCGAGGTGATCCGCGAGATCGCCCTCGCGGCGGGCGCGCGTGACGCGGTCGTGAGCCGCCACTTCGAGCGGGGCGGGGCCGGCGCGGAGGACCTGGCCGCGGCGGTGTGGGACGCGACGACCGAGGGAGCGCCCGGCTTCCACTTCCTGTACCCGGACGACCTCCCGCTGCGCGAGAAGATCGAGACGATCGCGGTTCGCGTGTACGGGGCGTCAGGTGTCGATGAGCTGCCGGCGGCGACGCGAGCGCTCGACACGTACCAGGCGATGGGATTCGGGAGCCTGCCGGTGTGCATGGCGAAGACGCACCTGTCGATCAGCCACGATCCGACGAGGAAGGGACGCCCGGCGGGGTTCCGGGTGCCGATCCGCGACGTGCGGCTGTCCGCGGGTGCCGGCTTCGTCACGCCGCTGCTCGGCGAGATGCGGACGATGCCCGGCCTTCCGTCGCACCCCGCGGGCGAGAACATCGACATCGACGAGGCCGGCGAGATCGTCGGCCTGTTCTGAGGCTGGCACCGGGCGAACGGCAGGGCGAGGTCCGGCCGAAAGGGCCGGAGAGGCAGCGAGGTGGACGATGGCGGACGAGATGGTCTCGGCGGCCGACCTCCGGCGGTTCGCGCTGTTCGCCGGGTTGCCGGATGCCGACCTCGCCGGGCTGGCGGCCGCCGCAGGGCGCCGCGGGCTGTCGGACCGCGAGGTGCTGGTCACGCGCGGCGAGCCCGCGAGCGACGTGTGGTGGGTGGTGGCCGGGCGGCTCACGCTCTCGATCGAGCACGACGGGCGATCGGTGGTGGTGATGACGCTGGGCCCCGGCGACATGCTCGGATGGTCGGCGCTGCGCGAGGAGGGGCCCGAGGGGACGGGCGGCGCCCGGGCCCTGACGACGGCACGATCGGTCGGCGCGACCGAGCTGGTCTCGCTGCCGGCGGGCCGGCTCCGTGAGGCCCTCGAGACGTGCACGCCGGCAGCGCGGACGCTCGTCCGGCGGTTGCTCGCGATCGCGGCCGCGGACCTCGAGGGCACGCGCGCGCAGCTGCTGCGGTTGGGCCGGGAGGGCCCGATCACCGCAGGTTGACCTGGTTCACGGGCGCGTTATGCTCCGTCCCGCGATGGCGTGGAAGAGCGCGGCGTTCGGACCTTTCCCACCGGGTGGACTCCAGGCGCTGACGCCGCATGTGACGGCCTACTACACCGAGGCCTACCCCTGCTCCAACGCGGCCATCGTGCGAGGCACCGATGCGACCCTCGTCTTCGACGCCACGCTGCTGAGTCAGGCGCGGGCCCTCCGTCATGCCGTGGACGCGGCGCCGCCACCACTGCGCGAGCTGGTGATTTCCCACTCGCACAACGACCACGCCCACGGCGCGATGTACTTCACGCCGCCCGCGCGGGCCTGGGCGTCGCGCTTCGCGCGCGATCGCCTGGCTTACTGGGCGACGCGCGACCTCGCGCCATTCGCCGAGGAGATGAGGGCACTGAACCCCGAGCTCGCGGCGGAGTACGCGGAAGTCCGCATCGTGGTGCCCGAGCAGGTCGTCGAGGGCCAGGCGGTGATCGAGCTGGGCGGCGGCGTGCGCGTCGCGCTGTACTCAGAGGCGCTGGCCCACACGGCCGGCGACCTGTGGGCCCGGGTCGAGCCGGATGGCGTCGTCCTGTGCGGCGACCTCTGGTTCAACGGCCACGAGCCGTACCTGGGGAACGGCTCGGCGGCAGGCTCCCTGACGGCACTCCGACACCTGCGCGAGTCGGGGGGCAGCGTCTTCCTGCCCGGCCACGGCCCGGCAGGGCAGATCGCCGCGGATCCGGACGAGCCGATGGGCCGCTACTGCCGGTGGGTGATGGAGCGCACATCCGAGGGGCTGGCGCGCGGGCTGTCCGGCGAGTCGCTCCGCGTCGCCGTCCGGGCCGAGTTCATCGCGCAGCGTGACCGGCCCGGGGGCATCCGGTTCATCGCCGAGTGGCCGTCGTTCCTCGAGGACGCCGTCGAGGCGACCGAGGAGGAGCAGCGGTCGACGCCCCACTGAGCCTGCAACGGGGTCCGACGCCCACCGAGCTGCGACGGAGTCCGATGCCCTGCTTGGGTTGCCCACTCCTGCGACGGGACACCCTCGAGGACGTCCCGCAGGGCGGACGTCGGAGGTGGGCCGGGACATCGTCGATGCCCGTCGTGACGATCGCCCATCGTCATGCGCGCAGCCGCCGCGAGGCGCGCCTTCAGGCCTCGGCCCGCACCGTCCGCGCCACCCGCTTCGCGAGCGTCATGATCGTCACCATCGGGTTCACACCCGACGCCGTCGGGAACAGCGACCCGTCGGCGACGTAGAGCCCGCCGACGATGCCGCCGCGCGTGTCGGACCTCACCCGGCCCCACGGATCGCACGCGCTCTTCCGCGGGTCCCCACCGGCGCGGGCCGTGCCCATCTGGTGGGCCGAGAACAGGAAGCCGCGGTTCGGCCCGAAGTCGAAGCGGGCGAGCGAGCTGAGGTAGGCGCGCCACGCGGCGACGCCCACGCCCGGGCCGCTGAGCGTCGCGACGCCGGGCGTCCCGAGCGCGAGCACTTCGAGCGCCCCGGCCGCGCGCGCGAGGCGCGCCATCTCGACGAGCGCCCGACGGGCCGTCGCCGCATCGGCGGCCCCGAGCGAATACTCGATCCGCGCCCGCCCCGACCGGCTCGTGCGGACACGCCCCGAACCCTGGTCGCGGACGATCCCGATGAGCGGCGCGTACCAGCGCACCGACGCCATCCGCTCCGCGTGGTCGGCCGCCCCGGCCCACGGGAACGCGAGCGCGATCAGCCCGGGATGCGCCGGCGCGGACTCGACGATGAACCCGCCGTGTGCCGGTCCCCCGGTCTCGCGATCCGCCGCGCCGGGCCGCAGGAACTGGTTGCAGCTCGCCGCCTGCATCGTGCCGCGCCACATCTCGACCGGCCACGGCATTCGGCCGGCGACGACCGCCACGGGGTGGAGCCGGAGGTTCGCGCCGATTGCGGGGTGATCGATCCCGCTGCGGGCGAGGACCCCCGGGGTCCGGAGGGTGCCGGCCGCGACGACGACCTGG
>JAKAAV010000257.1 GCA_021802185.1 Chloroflexota bacterium
CCGGCGCGCGTCGTCCGCCCGGTCGATCGCCTCGAGCACGCGCCGCCGCGCCGCGGGCACGTCCGGCGCGGACCGGAAGTGGAACGCGACCGACGGTCCCTTCCGTTCCACGATGAGCCACGGCTCGGGGATCGCGCGCGACACCTCGACCGCCAGCCGCTCGGCGTCCGGCTCGTACCCGTCGAGCGCCCGGTCCGTCTCGGGTCGAAGCGATTCCGCCCGTGCGCCCCGCCGCAGCGTCGCGCGCTCGACGCCGTGATTGCCGAGGTAGACGGCGCCGCCGACCCTGGCCCGACCGGCGAGGTCGGCGGCCGTCCGCCCCGACAGCAGCGCGACGTGGACGCCGGGCGTTCCGGCCAGCCGGCGGAGCGCCAGGCGCGCGCCCGGGATCACCGCCGCGCCCCACGGGTCCATGACCAGCGGGGCGAGCGTCCCGTCGAAGTCGGCGACGATCAGCAGCGGGCGCAGCGCGGAGAGCTCGGCCACCTTCGCGGCCAGCTGCGCTCCCGACACGACCGCGAGCGCGGAGCGCGCATCCGGTGGCCGCGGATCGGTGGACCGCACGGCCGGCCGGCGCGAGAGCGGCACGCGTTCGGAAGGCATCGGCGCGAAGTCTACCGGCGGGCAGGACGTGGCCGCCCCGGGCCGACTGGTACGATTCGTGCCCGTGCACCAGCGCCGACCCCCCCGCCTGACCCGGCAGCTCGAACGCCACCTCGCATCGTCGATCCTGACCGGCGTCGGCGTGACCCTGCTCGCCGCGGGGCTGTTCGCCTACGTGCTGCCCTTCGGAGCGACGGCCACGGCTCCCGCGACCCCGCCAGCGACCCAGGCCGCGATCGTCTCGTTCCCGCCGACCGCGCTCCCCTCCGCCGCGTCTCCCGCGACCGCGCCGTCCGCCGCCACGTCGGCGGCGCCTTCCCCGACGCCGAAACCCGCGGTCGCGACCCGTGTCGTCGTCCCAGCCCTCGGGATCGACCTGCCGATCCTGCCGGGCACCGCGAAGTTCCCGTACTGCAACGTCGCCCAGTACCTGCCGCCGAACCCGAGCCTGCCGTTCACTCCCGTCCAGCCGGGACAGGACGGCACGACCTACCTGTACGCGCACGCGCGCGTCGGGATGTTCCTGCCGCTGCTGAACGACTCGATGATCGACAACGGGGCGGGCATGATCGGCTTCAGCGTGCTGGTCTACACGAGCGACTCGAAGGTCTACTGGTACAGCATCTCCCGCGTGAAGCGCCACGTGCCGCCGACCGGCTCGGGCACGTGGGAGATCGCGAAGGCGCCGGCGGGCGTGAAGCAGCTGGTCCTCCAGACGAGCGAGGGCCCGTACGAATCCTCGACGAAGCTGCAGGTCCTGGCGAAGTTCGAGCTCGTGCAGACGGCGACCTATGCGGCGTCGCACCCGACCCCGCACCCGATCATCTGCTCCTGACGGCCTCGGCTCGCGTTGGTGCGCCCTCGACCGCGCGCGGATCGCCGTCCGGGCCGTCGATTCGCGGCGCGGACATCCGCATCCACAACGCGGGGGCCACGGCGACGAGGGTGACCGCCGCCGCGACGAGGAAGAGGCCGTCGAGGATCGCGGCCCCCTGCGTCGCCGCCCACCGCTCGAGCGCGTCGGCGACGAGCCCGTCGGTGAGCGGCCGGCCCCGGAGCGCGGCCGGCAGCACGGAATCGCGGTACGCCGGGTCCTGCACTGCGCGGCTCAGCGCCTCGATACGGCCGGACCCGAATGCCGTCAGCACCGCGAGCCCGACGGCCATGCCGAGCATCCTGGCGACGCTGACGGCCCCGGACGCGACGCCGAATGCCGCGCGTCCCGACGCCTCCACGGCCACGATCGTCCGGGGCGACACGGTGAGCCCGAACCCGAGCCCGAAGAGGCCGAGCAGCGCGGCGAGCTGGTCGAGCGGCGTGAAGCGCGTCGTGATGGCGAGCGCGAGCAACGCCACCGCCGACGCGAGGAGCCCGATCACGCCGAGCGCGACGGCGCCGAACCGGCGCAGCGCGATCCCGGACGCGAGCGCGCCGAGCGCCATCGCCAGGGCGAGCGCGCCGAGCGCGACGCGTTCCTCGGGCGGGCCGCCGTACAGCACGCGGTCGACGAAGACCACCGCCCCGATGAGCGCGGTCGCGAGGGCGTATCCCGTCAGCCCGCTCACGGCGACGGCCCCCGCGACGGCCCGATCGAGGTACCGCCGGGGGTCGAGCAACGGGTCGGACGTCAGCCGCCCGCCGGCGCCTGCCAGCAGGATCGCGCCCGCGGACGCCACTCCGAGTGCGACCTGTCCCTGTGGACCGCCGGGCGCGGTCGGGTCGCCGAGCCACGTCAGGGCGAGGAGGCCGCCGGCGAGTCCGGCGGTGAACGCCGCGAGCAACGGCACCCGGAGCGAGGTGCGGGTGCGCGGCGCGTCCCACGACCCACCCGCGGCCCACGCCCAGGCGAGCGCGACGACTGCCGCGGGCAGATCGAGGTAGAACGCCCACCGCCAGGCCGGGGTGGCGGCCGAGACGAGCCACGCCGGGAATCCCCCGGCTTCGAGCGCCGGGCGCAGGTCTCCGATGCCGAGGATGGCCGAGCCGACGAACGGCCCGGCCGCCATGCCGAGGAACGTGAGGGCGCCGACGATCCCGACGGCCCGGGCACGCCCGGTCCCCTCGAACAGGTGGCTCGCGCCGGATGTGGCGAGCGGCACCAGCGCGCCGCCGCCGAGGCCCTCGAGGACGCGCGCGGCCACCAGTGCCTCGAGCGACGGGGCTGCGCCGGCGAGCGCGGACCCGATGCCGAACACGACGAGCGCGCCCAGGTACGGCCGGACGATCCCGACCCGATCGCCGAGGCGACCGGCCAGCGGCATCATCGCGACGTACGCGACGAGATACCCGTTGATGATCCACGACGCCTCGCGAAGGCGCGTCCAGTCTGCGAGCGTCACGATGACGCTCGGCAGGACCGTGGCCGTGACCATGAGCTCGAGGCCGGCGAGGAACACGCCCGCCCCGAGCGCCGCCAGCAGCGCGAGACGCTCGAGTCGTCCGGCCGAGGCGGCGGCTCCCGTCATGCGTCGATGATGGCAGGACGCGGACGGGTCGCCACGGTCGCGCCGCCGGACCGGCGAGCGCGGCCTGGCGCGACCTCGCGTCCTACCTCGGGACCGTGATCCGCGTGGCGAGCTCGGTCGGGCTCGTCGGATTGGAGCTCGGGAGGTGGCGGATCAGTCCGGGATGCGTTCCAGCACGACCACCGGGATCCCCCGGCTCGTCCGCTGCCCTGGTGCCGTCCGCCGGCGGCGCGCCTGTCCCGCGGACCGCGACTTCCGCACTGGGGGGCACGAGAGGGCATGGCGAAGCGGGCGAGGATGGCCGAGCTTCCCCCCTGCATTCCCGCCGCCGTTGGCGGTGCGGCAATGGAGGGCGTGATCAGCAACCTGCCTCGGCTGGACATTCCGACTGGGGCTGATGGCCGCCGCGGCCAACCGGCAGGCTGACCCCGATAGGCTCCGCACAACGCTGCTGGGCGTGCTCGATGCTCGCCGGCTCGCCTACTGCGAACTCGACGGCGCCTCGTTCGACCCCGCATGGATCCTGACTGGCTTCCCGCCCTGGTTACCCTTGTCGTGGAGGATCTGCGCGAGGTGATGGCTGCGGCGGAGTTGCTGGGGCTCGCGTTGATGGCCGTCGTGTTCGCGGCGGTTGGCATCCGGCAGCGGGACCGCTCCGATCTGATGATCGCCGCGCTGCTTGCCTTCGCGCTCGTGGCGGCGCTGGCTCTCAACCGGTCGCCCGCGGGCCCGGTGCTCGTCGTCATCGGTGTTCTTGAGCTGCTCACGGTCCTGCTCGCAGCGGTGTTCCTGATGGACGCATTCAGCGCCCCATTGCCACTCGTCCGACGGATCCCGGTCCTGCGTCGCCGAGCTCAGTGGCGGTTCGACGGCGCCCTCCATCGTGAGCTCGTGCGCTTCTGGGCGCTCTCGGACGCCCCTGCGTCGCCGCTCGAAATCCGTGCCATCGGCCACGGGATGCGCCGACTGCGCGCTCCGGACAATGCGTGGGCGCGCCTGCGCGATGGCTACGCCGCGGCGTTGGGGGCGCAGGCCGACTACATCGAACGGGGTGATCGCGACTTGTCTTGGGAGGCTGCCTTCAACA
>JAKAAV010000258.1 GCA_021802185.1 Chloroflexota bacterium
GCCGGGTCTGCTCGAACCCGAGCCCGAACTCCACGCCCTTCACGGATTGGATCGAGCAGACGGCGCCCGCGAGCCGCGCGTCGAGCCGCCGGTCCCAGTGCACGTGACTGCCCAGCCCGACCGGGATGCCCGTCGCGACCACCTCGAACACCCCGCCGACCGTATCGCCTCGCGAGCGCGCCTCGTCGATCCGGGCGACCATCGCCCGCTCGCCCTCCGGGTCGGGGCACCGCAGCGGCCTCTCTTCGGACTCCTCGCGGGTGCGCGTCGCGCGGGCCGGGTCCAGTGCCACTCCGCCGATCTCGGCCGTGAAGCTCCAGACGTCGATCCCGAGCTCGGCGAGGAACGCGCGGCATACCGCGCCGGCGGCGACCCGCATCGTCGTCTCGCGCGCGCTCGCGCGCTCGAGGACGTCACGCACGTCGCTCGTCCCGTACTTCAGTGCCCCGGCGAGATCGGCGTGACCCGGACGCACCCGCGTCACCGGGGTCGCGCGGCGGTTGCCGGCCTCGGCGAGTGCCGCGAGCTCGGCGGCCTCGGCCTCGGACAGTGCCTCGACCTGCATGACCCGCGTCCAGTTCTCCCAGTCGCGATTCCGGACGAGCAGGAGCACCGGCGACCCGAGCGTTCGCCCGTGCCGCACGCCGCCCAGGATCTCGGCGCGATCCTGCTCGATGTGCATCCGCGCGCCGCGGCCGTAGCCTCGCTGGCGCCGAGCGAGATCGCGGGCGATCGCGTCGGCGGCCACGGGGATCCCGGCCGGGAGCCCCTCGAGGATCGCGCCGAGGCCCGGGCCGTGCGACTCGCCGGCAGTCAGGAAGCGGAACGGCATGCCGTGAAGCGCCCCTCGGCGCTCAGGCCAACTCGGCCGGCGTCTGCCCCGTGCCGGCCTCCCGGGCCTCCGCCAGCTTCTGCCGCATGACGTCCGCGGGCGCCTGCTGCCCGGTCCACAGCTGGAACGCGTCCATGCCCTGCTGGAGCAGCATGAGCTCGCCGTTCTGCACGGCGGCCGCCCCGGCGGCCTTCGCATCCCGGAGCAGCCGGGTCTCCGGCGGGTTGTAGATCATGTCCATCACGAGCAGGTCTGGCGCCAGCAGCCCGGCCGGGATCGGCGTCTCGTCCGAGGCAAGCCCGACGGACGTGGCGTTGACCAGGACGCGCGTTCGCGAGAGCTCCGACTCGATGACCGACTCATGCCACGGCATCGCGCGCAGCTCCATGTGCGCGGCGCTGCGGCTGAAGTGCTTCACGAGACCTTCGCCGCGGTGGAGATGCCGGTTGAAGACGATGACGCGCTGAAACCCCATCGTGATGAGGGCGTAGACCGCGGCCCGTGCGCCGCCGCCGGCCCCGAGGATCACGGCCGCACGCGGCATCTTCTGCTTCCCGACGAGCGCGTCGAGCGAGACGCGGAAGGCGTTCACGTCGGTGTTGTGCCCGATGAGGCGCTTGCCCTCGCGCGTGATGCAGTTCACCGCGCCCGTCGCCGAGGCGTCCTCGCTCTTGCGGTCGACGAACGTGGCCGCGCGCTCCTTGTGCGGGATCGTGACGTTGGCGCCGAGGAATTCGTCGCCGCGCAGGGCCTCGATCGTCTCCTGGAGTGCCGGCGGGGACGTGTCCTGCAGCTCGTATCGCGCGTCGATGCCGAGCGCGTCGAACGCGGCCTGCTGCATCTGCGCCGAGAACGAATGGGCGACCGGGTGGCCGATCAGGACGACTCGCTTGGTCATGCGCTCACCCTCTCGAGGTCGGTGAAGAAGCCCGGGTAGGACACGGCGGCGGAGTCCGCGTCGTCGAGCGTGGTCTCGCCGTCCGCGAGGAGGCCAGCGACCGCGAACGTCATGGCCAGGCGGTGATCTCCGAGGGTCCGGACGGACGCACCGGTCAGCCCGAAGTGCGGCCCACGGGCGCGTCCCTCGATCGCGAGATCGTCGCCCTCGACCGCGACGCGCGCGCCGAGCGCGGCCAGCCCCTCTGCGATCCCGCCGATCCGGTCGCTCTCCTTGTTTCGCAGCTCGCCCGCTCCATGGATGCGCGTGGTGCCCTCGGCGCACGCCGCTGCGAGGCAGAGCGCCGGGATCTCGTCGATCGCACGGGCGACGTCGGCCGCATCCAGCTCGATCGCCCGCAGCTCGCTCGAGCGGACGGTCAGGCTGCCGGCAGGCTCGGACGCGTCGGTCGCGAGTGGCTCGACGAGGATGTCGGCGCCCATCCGGCGGAGCAGCTCCACGATCGAGCGGCGGCTCGGGTTGAGTCCGACGCACTCCAGCGTCAGCTCGGCGTCCGGGTGCGCCGCTCCGGCCACCAGCCAGAACGCGGCCGCGGACACGTCGCCGGGAACGCGTTCGTCGCGTGGCTGCACCGTCGCCCCACCTTCCATCCTGACCACCCAGTCGACGTCCGCGAACGACCTCACGTCGACCCCGCGGTCGCGCAGCATGC
Organism: Chloroflexota bacterium; assembly: GCA_021802185.1. Classification (GTDB taxonomy): domain Bacteria; phylum Chloroflexota; class Limnocylindria; order Limnocylindrales; family CSP1-4; genus JAJYNJ01. Next base: position 2,443 of record JAKAAV010000258.1, read on the forward strand.
GTTCCGTGTGGTCGCGCGTGGCAACGGCCTCGCGCACCTCGACCGTTCCCCGTGCCGACAGGCCGGCGAGCAGGACAGCGGACTTGACCTGCGCGCTGGGGACGGTCGGCCGGTGGACGATCGCCGCGAGCGGCGACCGTCCTATGACGGTGAGGGGCGGGAGAGTGTCTGCGGCGCGGGCGTGGAGCGTCGCACCCATGCGACGCAGCGGTTCGATGATACGGGCCACCGGACGGCGCCGCAACGAATCGTCCCCATCGAGAACGGCCCGCATCGGTGTGCCGGCCAGGACTCCCGCGAGGAGCCGCAGCGTCGTCCCCGAATTCCCCGCGTCGAGCACCTCGTCGGGTTCGCGCCAGCCGCCGCGCCCCGGCGATCGCACGACACGATCGACGCGCCCCGACTCGGGCGGACCCCGTCGCTCGATCTCGACGCCAAGCGCCGCCAGCGCCCGGGCAGTGCTGTTGCAGTCGAACCCATCCGACCCGTCCCAGATCCTGGACTCCCCCTCCGCGATCGCGGCGAGGATCAGGGCGCGGTGCGTGATCGACTTGTCGCCGGGCACACGGAGCGAGCCGCGGAGGCGGGCAGCGTGGCGGACGACGGCAGGGGATGGCGCGTCCATCGGCCGGTCAATGCCGCCCGACGCCGACGCCGAGTGCCGCCGAGTCGAGCACCGGGTCGCGACGCGCCCCGCCGACCTCGGCATGGATCGCGCGCAGTGCGGGCATCAGCTCCCGGAACTGCTCGAGCGTGAGCGACTGCTCGCCGTCGGACAGCGCGGTCTCCGGGCGTGGGTGCACCTCGACCATGATCCCGTCGGCGCCTGCCGCGACACCCGCGAGCGCCATCGGCTTCACGAGCCATCGCTTGCCCGTCGCGTGGGACGGGTCGACGATCACGGGCAGATGGGTCAGGTGGTGGAGCAGCGGCACGGCAGCGATGTCGAGCGTGTTGCGGGTGTACGTCTCGAACGTCCGGATGCCACGCTCGCACAGGATCACGTTGGGATTGCCGGCGGAGACGATGTACTCCGCGGCCATCAGCCACTCCTCGATGGTCGCGCCGTAGCCGCGCTTGAGCATGACCGGCCGCTCGACGCGGCCGACCGCCTGCAGCAGGGAGTAGTTCTGCATGTTGCGGGTACCGATCTGGAGGATGTCCGCGTATCGGTTGACGATGTCGACCTGGCCGGGCTCCATGACCTCGGTGATCACCGGCAACCCGGTCTCGCGGCCTGCCTCGGCCAGGTAGCGCAGCCCCTCGACGCCCAGGCCCTGGAACGAGTACGGACTGGTGCGCGGCTTGAAGGCACCTCCCCGCAGGATCGTCGCGCCGTCCGAGGCGACCGCATGTGCCGCCTCCGTCAGCTGGTCCCGACTCTCGATCGAGCACGGGCCCGCCATGACGGTCAGCGACCCGTCGCCGATCGTCGCGCTGCCGACGTGGATCACGGTGTCGGCCGGGTGGAACTCCCGGCTCGAGAGTTTGAACGGGCGCGTGATCGGCGTGACGGACTCGACCCCGGACAGCGCCGAGAGGCGGTTCATCAGGAGCTGCTTGCGCGGACCGACGTCGCCGACGACCGCGATCACCACGCGGTCGGTCCCCGGGCTCTCGTGCGGGTGCAGGCCCTCGGCGAGGACCTGCGCCTTGACGGCGTTGATCTCCTCCTCGCCCGCTCCCACCGCCATGACGACGAACATCGG
>JAKAAV010000259.1 GCA_021802185.1 Chloroflexota bacterium
CCCGCCCCGACGAAGGAGAGCGCGCCGATCCCCGCGGCGCTGGCTCGCAGCCCGAGCGAACGGCACAACGCCAGCATGGACAGGCCGGCGACCCACCAGGTGACGACCAGGCCGACCGTCCAGGCGGCGATGGCCGGGAGGAGCGCGAAGAGCCACGTCAGCGGGAACGCGGCCGCCGCGTTCCACCCCCCGAGCAGCGGGCTGCCGCTCCAGAGGTAGGGGTCGAGGAGGGGGAGGTGCCCGGCGCGGAGATCCTGTCCGACGAGCACGCGCAGCGGGAAGTTCTGGTCGGCGTCGTCGCCGAAGAGCACTGGGTGGCCGAGGATGGCTGGCAGGGCGAACGCGAGGACCGGGAGCCCGACGAGCACGGTCTGCCAGAGGGACAGCGCGCGGCGATCCGCGCCGTGGTCGCGCGCCGCGCGCCGGACGAGGTCGCCGACGCGCACGTCGATCGGCTCAGCGAGAATCACGGGTGCACGTTCGCGCCAATCGCTCCTCACCGGGTGCACCGGCACCCGGCACCGCTGGCGTGCGAGGGTCCGCCGACCGGGCGGCTCCGTCGCGCGCACGGCCCCGCGGGCGGTCCCGACAGAAGCGGCGCGGGCGGCCGTTCCCTCGCCGTCCGAGCAGAGGACAAAGGGGCACCTCCTCACGAGGTCGCGCCCGGTCACGGGGGCGTGTCAGGATCGCGACGGCTGTCACCCTTCTCCAGGTGTGAGGCCTTTGTTAGCTGCGCCCGGGTGCCATTGAGCCCACCGGATGTCATCGCGACACTTGGTTGCAGGATGACCGCGCCCCTCGAGAGCGGCGGCCCCGTGGAGGAGCCGCCGTCGTTCTGCGACGACCCGGCGGATCCGCGCCACGGGCACCCCGTAGGTTACGTTAAGCTCGGCTGTCGCTGTGACCGGTGCCGGGCCGCTGTCGCGCGACTGCAGCGCGCGCGCCGCGCGCGGCGTCGCCAGGGCCTCGACCCCGTGGCTGCCGCCTTCCAGGCCGACCCTGCCGATCCCCGCCATGGCACCCGCGCCGCCTACGACGACCTGGGTTGCCGCTGCGCGCGGTGTCGCGAGGCTGCCGCCGAGGCGCAGCGTGCCCGGCGCCGGCGGCGCTGGCTCGGACTCGACGCCATGGCTGCCGCCTTCCAGGCCGACCCTGCCGATCCCCGCCATGGCACCCTCAACGGCTACAAGCAGCTGTGCTGCCGCTGCGCGCGGTGTCGCGAGGCCGCCGCCGAAGAACGCCGCGCGCTGCGCGCCCGGCGGCGCGCCGGCGAGGATCCCGCGGCACTGGCGTTCCAGGCCGACCCTGCCGATCCCCGCCATGGCACCCTCAACGGCTACCAGCATCTCTACTGCCGCTGCGGGCGTTGCCGCGCTGCGCGGCGGTCGGCGATCCCGGCCAAGTCCGACCCGGCGGTTCCGCCGGATCCCGAGCGCGGTGCGATCGCCCGGTAATCCACAGGGCGCGTGACTCTGAGTGGCATCCACAGGCCAAAAAATGCGGGGTTCTCGGGGCCCGACAAGGCTTCGCCTGCACGACGTTTCCCCTGACAGTCACGATCCTGCAACGTCGCGACCCGATCTCCGTAAGGAAGCACCTGTGGAAATCGCGCACGACGAGACGGAACAGGGGGCCGCCCGCTCCGTCCTCGGTGGGCGAATGGGGACTGTTTTCGCACCTCGGAGCATATGTGAGGACTTCGCGAAGAGTGGTGCCACAAACTCGCATCCGAGTGAAGGCAGTTGTAGCGTGTCGTTCGCTCAGGCATCGCGGGCGCCCGACGGCAACGTTCCACATGGCGATCCGCCGGTGTTCGGGCGCCGAGAGCAGTAGAGACATATCCAAAGCCCATAAGGAGGGCAAGTGAGTCAAGGAACCTTCCGGATGCGCCGGCGGGTGGGAGGGGCGCTCCTTGCGGGCGTTACTGCCCTCGGCGTAGCCGCTTTTGCAGGGGGGGGGGTTGCGAGCGCAGCGACGCCGACGCCGATTGCGGCGTTGACCACGAGCGCGACCGTCATCTCTGGAAGCACGGCGAGCGCGACTGGTGGAAGTCTCAGCATCACGCTGAGCGGCGGCACGATCAACGTCGGCGACACGATCACCCTGACCGTCGCGTGCCCGGCGACGGGTGCCATCGGATGGGCGTCGCTTGCCACCAGTTCGACGGGTTGGACCGTCAACGCTGCAACGGCAGCAACCGGGTGCAGCGAGAAGAACATCGAGACCATCACGGCCGGAAGCAGCGCAGCAACCACGATTGCCCTCACCGACGCGTTCGCCACCGACGGGGCTCCGTCGGGTGCCGTCTCGATCACCGGCAGCTATGCGGCGCTCGGCGTCGCGGCGGCGAACTTCACCGTGCCGTCGCCCGCGACGGTGTCGTGGTACACGGTGACCTCGAACGTGCCGGCGGTCACGCTGACCAGCACCACGACGGCTCAGGCTGTGAGCAATATCACCCTTGGTCAGCCGGCCAACCTCGCTGGCGGCGTTCTTGCTGGTGAGACCGGTAACACCTTCGTCGTCACCCTGACGAACGCCAACTTCGGCGCCGTGCCGACGATGACGAGCGTGCCGACCACCCAGGTGAACACCGTGACGGTCGCGGCCACGATCGGAACCCCCACGGCGACGATCAAGTTCAACACTACCGGGACGCTGGGCGCCCCCCTGACCGCGACGAACTTCGTGATCTCAGGGCTCTCGATCGTGCCGAGCGGTTCCGGGCCAGTGACCGCGAAGGTGGCGCTGACTAGCGGTGCCAACACCGGTGACGTGACCCTGGCGGCGCCTGTCGCTTCCTTCCAGGGCGCGAGCAACCGCATCTACGGCCAGACGCCTGACGCGACCGTCGCCCAGGAGTTCCAGGCGGCGTTCCCGATCACGGGGAACGTGCACCCGACCTCGGTCGTCCTTGCGACCGACGTCGACCCCTACGACGCGCTGTCTGCGGCCTACCTCGAGAGCCAGCTCGGCACGGGTCTGCTGATCACGCCGCAGGCGAGCCTCGGCGCCGACGCGGCGAACGCGATGCGGCTGATGGGCATCACGACGGTGTACGTCGTGGGTGGCCCGCTCGCGATCTCGCCGGCGGTCATCGCCCAGCTGAAGGCCACTCCGGCCTACAACCTCGGTGGCGTCTCGCCGACGGGCTCCAACCTCAGCGTTGTCGGCCCCATCTACGGCCAGACCGCCGATGACACCGCGCAGGCGATCTCCACCTACTTCGGCGGCGCCTACGGCTCGCTCCCGAACGTCTCGGGCGCCTACTCGCCGACGGGCGGTGCTTTCAACGACACCTCCGGCAACGCCTCGGCGACCGGCCCGGTCGCCGGCTCCCAGACCGCGTTCGTGATCGCCGACAACGACTGGCGGGACGCGACGACGCTCGGCCCGATCGCCTACGCATACCGGATTCCGATCATCCTGACGCCGATGGCCTCGCTCGGCTCCCAGGCGTCTGCGGCGCTCACCAGCCTCGGTGTGAAGCAGGTGATCGTGGTCGGCGGACAGCTGGCCCTCGCGAACAACGTCGTGACCGCGATCCAGGCGCTCAATGGCGGCATCTCGGTGCTGCGCATCGCCGGGTATGACTACACGGAGACCGCGGTGCAGCTCGCGAAGTTCGAGACGGCCGCTGCGAACACCGGTCTTGAGTGGGCGCCTACGGGCTACCTCGTGAGCCACGGCGACTACTGGTCCGACGCCCTCGGCGCCGCGGCCATCGCCGGCAACAGCAACTTCACCTTCAACGGCACCACCTACGGCTACGAGCCGATCCTCACGACGGAGAACCCGACGACGATCGGTCAGTACCTGCAGAGCTACATCACCTCGCTGGCGCCGAGCACGGCGTCGGTGAACGTCCTCGGTGGGCCGCTCGCGGTCACCCCGACGGTCGTGTCCTCGCTGCAGGCCAGCCTGGCTGGCTGATCTGGAGCGTGCTTCAACCGGCGTGAGCCGGTCGTAGGCAAGGGCGGGGTGCTTCGGCACCCCGCCCTTTCTCTTTCGTAACTGTTCAGAGGGTCAGCGTCGTCGCATGAGGCCGGAGCCGGTGCTCACCTGCGGGGAACGCCGCTCGGCAGCCAGGCCTCGCCCGTGATCAGCTGGCAGAGCCCGTCGAGGACGTCGTGGCC
>JAKAAV010000260.1 GCA_021802185.1 Chloroflexota bacterium
GTCGACGATCGCGCCGAGATTGCATTCGCACTGCCGTGGGCCGTTTCCAGTCCGTTCGCCCTATGTGCCGGCCTGCCCGAGCGGGTAGCGTCGGGCCGCCGGGGCGAGCGCCGGGTGCTTGTCGAGCCACGATCGCTGGCGGCCCCGCAATGGCGGTGTCGCGCGGCCGATTCGGGAGGACAGTCACGCCGATGGATGCTCTGGACCTCGCGCGGTGGCAGTTCGGGGTCACCACCGTCTACCACTTCCTGTTCGTCCCGCTGACGATCGGGCTCGCCTTCGTCGTGGCCGGCCTGCAGACCGCGTGGGTCCGGAGCGGGAACGAGCGATGGCTCCGCCTGACGCGGTTCTACGGCGAGCTGTTCCTCATCAACTTCGCGCTCGGCGTGGTCACCGGCATCGTCCAGGAGTTCCAGTTCGGCATGAACTGGAGCGACTACAGCCGGTACGTCGGCGACATCTTCGGGGCGCCGCTCGCGATCGAGGGCCTGCTCGCCTTCTTCCTCGAGTCGACGTTCCTCGGCCTGTGGATCTTCGGATGGGGACGCCTGCCGAAGCGCGTCCACCTCGCGACGATCTGGCTCGCCGCGATCGGCACGGTGCTTTCCGCCTACTTCATCCTCGTCGCGAACTCCTGGATGCAGGACCCCGTCGGGTCGACGTACAACGCCGCGGCGGGGCGCGCGCAGCTGACCGACTTCCTGGCCGTCCTGACCAGCCCGGTCGCCATCGTGACGTTCCTGCACACGATCTTCGCCGCGTTCCTGACCGCCGGGGCATTCGTCGCCGGGGTGGCGCTCTGGAGGCTGGCGCGCGGCGCGGGCGAGGACGAATCGGTCTTCCGGAGCGCGGCCCGCATCGGCGCCGTCACCGTGCTCGTCGCGGCGGTGCTCGTGGTGGTCTCCGGCGACCAGCAGGGCAAGCAGATGACCGCGCAGCAGCCGATGAAGATGGCTGCCGCCGAGGCGCTCTACGACACCAGCCAGCCCGCCGGGCTCAGCCTGTTCACCATCGGGACGCTGGACGGCAGCCGCGAGCTGTTCTCGATCCGCGTCCCGAACATCCTCTCGTTCCTCGCGACAGGCAGCTTCGACGGCAAGGTCGAGGGGATCAACCAGCTGCAGGCACAGTACGCAGCGACCTACGGCCCCGGTGACTACCGTCCGATCATCCCGGTCACCTACTGGTCGTTCCGGCTGATGATCGGCGCCGGCGGCCTCGCGGCCCTCGCCGCGCTCTGGATGCTCTGGGCGCTCCGCCGCGGCCTGCACCCGAACCGGTGGGTTGTCGCCGCGGGCGTCGCCCTGCCGTTCCTGCCCCTGGCCGCCAACTCGCTCGGCTGGATCCTCACGGAGATGGGCCGCCAGCCGTGGATCGTGTTCGGCCTCATGCAGACCTCGTCCGCCGTCTCGCCCGGGACGCCGGCGTGGGAAGTGCTCGTGACGCTCGTGGGCTTCACGCTGCTCTACGGCGTCCTCGCGGTGGTCGAGGTCGGGCTGCTCGTGAGACGCATCCGCGCCGGACTCCCCGCGCCGGTGACGGCGGAGGAGTCCGAGCAGCCGATCGCGTTCGCCTACTAGGAGGAGCACGGAGATGGCGCTCACGGACGTCTGGTTCGCCCTCATCGCGGTCCTCTGGATCGGGTACCTCGTCCTCGAGGGCTTCGACTTCGGCGTCGGCATCCTGCTTCCCGTGCTCGGGCGATCCGAGGGCGAACGGCGCCTGATGCTGCGGACGATCGGGCCGGTCTGGGACGGCAACGAGGTGTGGGTGCTCGTCGCGGGAGGGGCGACGTTCGCCGCGTTCCCCGAGTGGTACGCGTCGCTGTTCTCGGGCTTCTACCTCGCGCTGTTCCTGATCCTCGTCGGGCTGATCCTGCGCGGCGTCGCGATCGAGTACCGCAACAAGCGCCCGGATCGGACGTGGCGGTCGCGGTGGGACGTCGCGATCTTCGTCGGATCACTGCTCCCTGCGATCCTCTGGGGTGTCGCGTTCGCGAACATCGTCGCGGGCGTGCCGCTCGACGCACACCACGAGTACACCGGCACCCTCCTGACGCTGCTCAACCCGTTCGGGCTGCTCGGCGGCCTGACGACGCTCGGGCTGTTCGTCACGCACGGCGCGACGTTCCTCGCCCTGAAGACCGAGGGCGACGTGCGCGTGAGGGCGAACCGGCTGGCCGGGCAGGCCGGCCTCGTCACGGCGGTGCTGGCCGTCGCGTTCCTGGCATGGACCCAGGTCCAGCGCGGTGACCCCGCGTCGCTCGCGGCGTCGGTGCTGGCCGCGGTCGCGTTCGTCGGCGCGCTCGTCGCGAACCGGCTGGGCCGCGAGGGCTGGAGCTTCATCGGGACGGCGGCGACGATCGGCCTCGCGGTCGTCGCGTTGTTCGCGGCGCTCTACCCCGACGTGCTGCCCTCGACGACGAACGCGGCGTACAGCCTGACGACGACGAACGCCGCCTCGACCGACTACACGCTCTCGATCATGACGGTCGTCGCGGTCGCCTTCACGCCGATCGTCCTGATCTACCAGGGGTGGACGTACTGGGTCTTCCGGAAGCGGCTCTCGATGCAGTTGATGGGCGACGAGGGACCGGTCGGCCACGGCGCCTGACTCCGCCGCGAGCGGAGCGCCACGCCTGACGGCGCCGCGAGCGGAGCGCCACGCCTGACGGCGCCGCGAAGCCGATGCGAGCCGAGCGCCGAGGCCGCCCGGCCCGACGCTGGCGCGAGCCGAGCGCTCACGTCCCCCGACGCCCCGGCCCAGCACGCACGCGACCACGCGCACGGCCCATGATGCGGGTGTGACCGGCTGTCCCTCGCTCGACTCCGCGACGCGACTCGCGCGGACGCCCCGATGAGGCGCCTCGACCCGCGCCTGCTCCGGCAGGCGCGCGACGCCCGGGTTCCCATCGGCCTCGTCGTCCTGCTCGGCTTCGCCTCGGCGGCCCTGGCAATCGCACAGGCAGTCCTGCTCGCGGACGCGATCACCGCCGCGGTCGAACGCCGCGCGGCTGTCGCGGACCTCAGCGCCGTGCTGACCGCCCTGGCCATCGTCCTCGCCGCCCGGGCCATCGTCGGCTGGGCGAACGAGTCGGCCGCCAACCGGGCGTCGGCCGGCATCAAATCGGGCATCCGGATGGCGCTCCTCCGGCACGTCGTCGAGCTCGGTCCGAGGTGGGCGGCGGGGGCGCAGTCGGGCGCGCTGGTCGCGCTCGCGACGCGCGGGATCGACGCGCTCGACGGGTACTTCGCGCGCTACCTGCCACAGCTCGTGCTCGCGACGGTCCTCCCGATCGCCGTCGTGCTGACGATCCTGCCCGCGGACCCGCTCTCCGCGCTGATCGTCGCGCTGACCATCCCGGTCATCGTCGTGTTCCTCGCGCTCATCGGCATGGCGACCGGCGCGCAGCGGAAGCGCCGGTGGCACGCGCTGGCCCGGCTGTCCCACCACTTCCTCGACGTGGTCACGGGGCTGCCCACCCTGCGCGCGTTCGGCCGTTCGCGCGTGCAGATGGCGGCCCTCGAGGTCGTGACCGACGCGTACCGCCGCGAGACCCTTCGGGCGCTTCGCGTCGCGTTCCTGTCCGCGTTCGTGCTCGAGATGGGCGCGACGCTCTCGGTGGCGGTCGTCGCGGTCGGCATCGGCCTGCGGCTCGTCGACGGCCAGCTCGACCTGCGGACCGGCCTCTTCGTGCTGATCCTGGCCCCGGAGGCGTACCTGCCGCTGCGCGCGCTCGGAACTCAGTTCCACGCGAGCGAGGAGGGCCTCGAGGCCGCCGAGGCGGCGTTCGAGGTGATCGAGACGCCCCTGCCCCGCGGGGGGACCCGGACGGACGTGCCGGATCTCCGGTCGGGCGAGCTGCGGGTCGATCGAGTCAGCGTCCGGCAGCCCGGCCGCGCGATCGAGGCGCCATCCGACGTCTCGTTCACGGTCCGCGGCGGCGAGATGGTCGCGCTCGCGGGGCCGAGCGGCGTGGGGAAGACGACGCTCCTCGAGGTGCTCGCGGGCCTCGTCTCAGCCGACGAAGGAACGGTCGTGGCCGCCGGCCCGGACGGTTCGGTCCCCGTCGCGGAACTCGACCCCTCCGCGTGGCGAAGCCACGTCGGGT
>JAKAAV010000261.1 GCA_021802185.1 Chloroflexota bacterium
GCGCCCCCATGATCGTCATCGTGATCCAGCCGAGGACCGCGACGTGGGCCAGCGCGAAGACGTGCGGGTCGTCGTTCGTGCGGACGAGGGTCGGCGCGAGGAACGGCACGCCGAGCGCGAAGACCATGAACGCGGCGACGCCGGCCACGAGGTAGCGCATGGCGACATCGGGGGCGGGAGCGCTCCTGCTGCCCGAGCGCACGGCGGCTGTCATCGATCCGGTGTCGTCGGCATGTTGTGATGATGAATATAGTCGAAACCGGTGGCGGTGCGGCGGACCGCAGGTGCCGATGCGGGTCCCGAGCGCGCCCTGCCGACCTCAGGCGGAGGGGACCATCGGCTGACCGAACGAGGCGCCGGAAGCTGCCGTCGTCGACTGCAGGTTCGTGCTCCAGCGGCCGAGCCACCGGACGATGGGGAACGCGAGCACGATGAGGGCGGCGAACGGCAGGAACCCGCGCGCATACGCCTCGGGCCCGCCGGCGAGGCTCGTGCCGACGCCCATCAGGGGCGGGATCACGAAGCCGCCGAGCGCACCGAGGCCGCCGACCCAGCCTGACGCGCCGCCGACCGCGCCGGGCACGTAGGACGGCAGGAGCTTGAAGACGATCGCGTTCTGCAGTCCCATCCCGAGCGCGACCGCGATCGTGGCGCCCAGCGAGAGCCAGAACGAACCCGAGAACGCGAGCACGAGCGTGCCGGCGAGCATCAGCACGAAGTTGAGCGACAGGGCGTAGCGGATCGACAGGCGATCCGAGAGCAGGCCACCGGGCACGCGGATGAGCGCGCTGGCCAGCGAGAACGCCGCCGCCAGGACCCCGGCGTTGCGGAGGTCCGATCCGTACATCTCGTGCCAGTAGGTCGGGAGCCACGACGTGAACGCGAGGAAACCGCCGAACGAGAGGAAGTACAGGAAGACGAGCGCCCACGTCCCGGGGACGGTCGCGGCCTGTCGCAGCCCGGAGACGGCGCCCCCGCTCGGCGCCTGGTCTCCGCCACCCAGCTCGATCAGGGTCGCGGTGTCCACCGGCCGCCGGCGGGCGGTCAGCTGGAACCACGGCGCGTCGCGGATGAACAGCGCGTAGACGATCGTGACCCCGAGCAGCACGGCGAACCAGATCGCGTACGCGCCGAGCATGCCGATCGATCCGACGACGATCGGCAGGACCATCGTCGACACTCCCGGGCTCGTGTTGCCCAACCCTGCGTACGTGCCCAGCGCGCCTCCCTGGTCCCCCTTCGGGAACCAGTAGGAGACCTGCGCGATGCCCACCGAGAACGTCGCGATGCCGCAGCCGATGAGCGCCCCGATGGCGAGGAGCAGCCAGTACGTCCCGGCCATGTGCCCCGGGTACGCCGTCGCCAGGAGCGCGAGCAGACCGAGGACGCCGAGATTGGCCAGCGCGAGCAGCGCGACGAACGGCCGCCGGCCCCCGGCGCGCTCGACGGCGGCTCCGAAGGGGATGCGGAGCAGTGATCCCGTGAGCGACGGGATCGCGGCGAGGATGCCGGCCTCGAACGGGCTCAGACCGAGCAGCTCGGTGAACTTCGGGACCATCGGCCCGAAGATCGACACGCCTGCGAAGCCGCCGAAGAACCCGAGCGTGGCCAGCCACAATGCCTGCGGCCGGGTGCCGCGAACCGCCGCCGCATCCTGCGAGGCGCGGCTCGCCGTGGCCGCGCGATCCGAAGGCATGGCTCTTCTCCCTGGGACGCGCGTTGAACGGCACAGCGGCAGTTCTGCTGATTATGATCACCACTGATGAGCGAGCAGCCCGTGCCGCATGTCCTCGCCGCGGAGAGCCGTTCGACGTTGCTCGCCGCGCTTCGAGCCGAGGGCGGCCCCCTCTCCGTCGTCGACGCCGCCGCTGTTCTGGGACTCCATCCGAGCACCGCCCGGTTCCACCTCGATCTGCTCGTGTCGGCCGGCCTCGTCGACCGCGAGATCGAGCGCCGGGGCACGGCGGGGAGGCCGCGGATCCGGTATGTCGCCCGTCGACTCTCGGGCGGGACGTCACGCGACGATGCGGGCGATGCACGCGGCGCGCGCGCGCCGGGGCCGAACGACGCGCCTGCCTCGACGCGACTGGGTCAGGGGCAGGGCGACGAGGCCGACTACGAGCGCCTGGCGCGCGTGCTCTCCGCACAGCTGTCGGGGCTCGACGATCCTGCCTCGGCGGCCCGCGGGGCGGGGCGGCGATGGGTCGATGCGCTCGAGGTGACCCCGGCGGCGCCGGGCTCGCTCGACGCCGAAGGCACGACGACGGCCGTCGCGGCCGTGATGGAACGCCTTGGTTTCGCGCCCGACACCCCCGGCCCGGACCGGATCGTGCTCCGAAGGTGCCCCTTCGAGGCGGTCGCGCTCGACCATCGCGCGGTCGTGTGCGGCGTGCACGCGGGGATGCTCGAGCACACGTTCGAGCGCCTCGGGGGCGAGGTGCAGTTCGGGGGGCTCGAACCGTTCGCGGGGCAGGACCCGCTCGCCTGCGTCGTCCACCTGGCGCGGGCGGAGGACCGGGAAACCGACGACGCGCCCGGCGTGAGATGAGCGACCGGCCGGCGGCCGGGGAGCCGGCAGCAGCCCCGGACGCGGTGCCCGGAACGACGTCGGACGCCGAGCCGGGCGCGGCCGCTGACGCCGAGCCGGCAGCCTCGGACGCGGCGCCGGCGGTGCCCGCCGACCGGGAGCCGATCGGGGTCACGGGCGCGGTGATCGCGGGCGGCCGGAGCCGGCGGATGGGCACCGACAAGCGCGGACTCCTCATCGACGGGGTCCCGATGCTCCGGCGGACCGTGCGTGCGGTCGCGGCCGTGTCCGACGAGGTGGTGCTGGCGTGCCGCCCCGAATCGCCTCCCGACCAGGAGATCCTCGCCGGCCTCGACGTGCGCCTTGCCTTCGACCGCCCCGGGGACGTGGGGCCGCTCGGTGGCGTGGAGGCGGCGCTCCGCGCGGCGAGACACCCACTCGTGCTCGTCGTCGCCGGCGACATGCCCTGGATCGAGCCGGCGGTCCTGGCGGCGCTCGTGGCCGAGGCCCGCCGGCGCCCGGAGATGGGGTGCGTCGCGCTCGCGACGGAACGCGGTCCGGAGCCGCTCGCCGCGGTCTACCGCCGGGACGTCGCGCTTCCTGCGGCGACCCGGCTGCTGGATGCCGGGAGGCTCCGCATGCACGGCCTGCCCGAGTCGATCCCGTGCGTCGACCTCGAGCCGGAGCGATGGCGGCCGCTCGATTCGACCGGCCGCAGCGCCCGGAACGTGAACGAGGCAGCCGACCTGGCCTGATCGAGGCGTCTCCCGCCGCGGCCTCAGCCGTCTGCGACGTCGTCCTCGTTGGCCGCGGGTGAAGTCGGTGCCCAGAGCGGGTAGTCGAGCCCGGCCAGACGGTTGATCGCGTACCCCTGTGCCAGCAGGATGACGACGCCGACCATCAGGATCGCCAGCTGGTCGGGCCGCGTGAGGATCCCGAGGCTGACGATCAGCGTGGTCGCGCCGGCGGGCGGGTGCGGCACGCGCAGCCAGACCATGATCCCGGCGGTCAGTCCCAGCGACAGACCGGCGGCTGCGGCGCGGGCGACCGTGATGCCCGTCGAGAGCGCCGGTCCGGCATGGAGCAGGCCGAACGCCGAGAGCGCGACGTACCCGCAGACGACTCCGACGAGATGGCCGAGGAAGGTGTTCCGCGGGGAGGCGGCGGCCGTGTGCGGCGAGTAGAAGAGCAGGAACGCGGTCGGGCCGAGCGACGGGAAGACGAATGGCTCGCGGGTCAGCAGCGCGATGACGCTCATCAGCGCGATCGACACGCAGCCGTTGAGCAGCGCGAAGACGCCGAGCACGAGCGTCGAGTTGTATCGGCGCTGGAGCGAGCGCAGCCGGAGCCGACGAGCCAGCCCGAGGACGACGTCGGACATGCTGCCACCGATGGGGTACCGCGGGCCGCCAGTGCCAGCGGGACTCGGGCGTCGCCCGCGCCCCGAGTCGCCGCCCAACGGAGATGCGCGTCCAGTGCCCCCGTCCCGCTCGTCGCGGACGGGGCCGGGGACCTCGGCGGACACGCGACCGTCCTCAGCGATTCGCGCCGGCCTCGCGCCTGCCGGTCGCCTCGCGCGGG
>JAKAAV010000262.1 GCA_021802185.1 Chloroflexota bacterium
CTGAATCCCTGGCTGTCAGCCTGACGCGAGACACGCCTTCCCACTCCAGGGCTCGCGATCCCTTGAAGCGTGCGAGCGGTGCTCGGGGCCGACCGAGAAGGGCGCGCTCCTCCGCCGGGAGGGGCTGGACGCCTCGCACGTCATCGACTGGCGACGGGCCGGCGACGCCGGAGCGCTCGCCGCCCTCGCCCCGAAGGCCCGATCGCATCCCGCCGCGGAAGCCGCCGAGCTCGAGCGCATCCACCGCCGCGGCGCGTCCACCGCCGCGGCGCATCCACCGCCGCGGATGGAGATGCTCGAGCCACGGCCTCGCCGGGGAGATGGCGTTGGGATCGACCCCCTCACGAGCGGCCGTTCGGTCTAGACTCCGTCTAGCCTTGGCTAGGTTGATTGGCCAGGTTGATTTCCTGCGCGACGCGATCGGGCCAGGGGCCCGCGGGCATCTGTGCGTGATCTCGAGCTTCCCCTGACGCCCTGCTTGTTCATCGGCCGACCGTTCAGACTCCCGCTTCATGCCTTGACCCCTGCGATCTACCCTTCGTTGGCAGGACGGCTCTCGCAGCGCGATGGAGGTGGAGATGGAGGGCGAACGGGTGCAGGAGAGGGTCCGGCCGCTGGTCGTCGCACCGACCGAACGAGCGTCGCCACCCGGCCAGCAGACGACCGGAATGCGACGCGAGCAGGCGTTCGTCGGCGACGACCGCTGGATCGGATACGTCACCTCCGAGCCCGGTGAGTGGAGCGGCTGGCATCACCACGGCGAGACGGACACCTACTTCTACGTGCTGCGGGGAGGGATCGAGTTCGAGTACGGAGACGATGGTGCGACGGTGAGGGTCGATGCGGGCGGCTTCTGTCACATGCCGAAGCGCCTCGTGCATCGGGAGCGTCCGCAACCGGGAGAGCGCGCCGAGATCGTGCTGGTCCGGATCGGCCCAGGTCCGGCTGTCGTCAACGTCGACGGGCCTGGAGCCGCGCGCTGACCGCCGTGGAGGTGTGGCCAGCGAAACGGGTCCAGGCCTGATCTGAAGGGTCCCAGGCACCGGACTGAACGCTGAGCCCGAGAATCATGCGACCATCGCCCGGAGCCGCCATCCACCTGATGACCGCGCCTCGATTGTCGACGCAACGTGTGGGCTCGGTGCAGTCTGCGGCGGGGCCTGCTCCCCACGTCTCGCGCCACAGCGAGGCGGGCCGCCGCAAGCTGCCAGAATAGGAACGTGCGACAGCACGTCTCTTTCGTCACCTCCGCGGACGGCACGCGTATCGCCTGGGCGCGGCACGGTCACGGGCCCCCGCTCGTCCGTGTCGGGACCTGGCTGACGAACGTCGAGCAGGACTGGTCGAGCCCGGTCTGGAAGCACTGGCTGACCGATCTCGGCGCGCGCTTCACGGTCATCCGCTATGACGACCGCGGCACGGGTCTGTCCGACCGGACGCCGCCCGAGATCACCATTGAGGCGTGGCTGGCCGATCTCGCCGCCGTCATCAACGTCGCGGGTTTCGAGCAGGTCAGCCTGCTCGGCATGTCCCAAGCCGGCGCCGTTGCCATCGCGTATGCGCGGCGGCATCCCCAGCGGGTCTCGCGACTCGTGCTGTACGGGGCCTATGCCCGCGGTCGGCTTGCCCGCGACCCAACCTCCGACGAGCGCGAAGAGGCCGACGTCATGCGTGGCCTGATCAAGGTCGGCTGGGGCCGCGCCGACCCCATATTCCGCCGGGTCTTCACCAGCCAGTTCATCCCGGGCGCGACCGAGACGCAGATGCGCTGGTTCGACGAACTCCAGCGGAGCTCGTGCTCGCCGGAGGCCGCACTCGCCTCGATCCGCGTCCGCGCCTCGATCGACGTGACCGCCGCTGCAGCCGAGCTGTCCGTTCCGACGCTGGTGCTCCATGCCAACGATGACCGGTCGGTGCCGTTCGAGGAAGGTCGGCGGATCGCCGGCCTGATCCCGGGGGCGACGTTCGTTCCGCTGCTGGGCCGCAACCACATCCTGCTCGCCGACGAGCCAGCTTGGCCCCGGTTCCTCGAGGAGGTCACCGCGTTCGTTGGATCCGCGCCCGCCCGACGTCCCTCCGACGAGCCCGGGATTCCGCTGTCGGCACGCGAGCTGCAGGTGCTTCGCCTGCTGGCCGAGGGCTGCACCAACGAAGAAGTCGCCGCGCGATTGACACTCAGCACGCGGACCATCGAGCACCACCTCTCGAACGTGTACGCCAAGCTCGCCTTGACCGGCAAGTCGGCGCGGGCCGCGGCCGCGGCGAGGCTGCCGGCCCTGGAGGCGGCGCGAAACCAGGTCTGAGTCTTCCCTGCACTGGGTGGATCCCGCAGTGGCGCCGGGCGTGCTCGACGACGAATTGGGCAATACCACCGATGCGATGCGGCGGCAGTAGGCCGTACCGTGTCGCCTCGTCATCACGCATTAGAGGGAGGCCCACGGATGCCGTTCATCAACGTCAAGGTGATCGAGGGCGTATTCGGCCCAGAGCAGAAGCAGGAGATCGTGCGCAAGCTGACGGACGCGATGGTCGAGATCGAGGGCGAGAACATGCGCCAGGTGACGTGGTGCGTACTCGAGGAGGTCGCGAGCGGCGACTGGGCGATCGCCGGCCGCCCGTTGAGCACCGAAGATGTCAAGACCCTCGCACGGGGCGCCATCGTTGGCTGAGCCGTCAGCGGTCGACAGTAGTACGCCGCCACGTCATCCGGCCAGGTTCCCGGGATTTGCTCCATCCACGGGCGAGTCTGGGCCCCCTGGCTGCGTCGCCGCGGCCCGCAAGGGTCCATCGACGACCACCCCGCCCATTCGAGTGCTGTTGGGTCCCACGATAGGCCGGTGACGCCGAGGCAGACCGGCTCGAGAACGTGCCGGAGGGACGCCGCGTCCGCGGCCGGCGTCGCCTCAGCAAGCTCGAGCTCGGCTTGCCTCACGCCGTAGGGCCGAGTCCAAGATTCGGGCGGGACATCGATGACGGGCGGCCACGGATCGGTCGCCCGGCGTTCAAAGGTCGCGACGCACGCGATCGCGAGGGCCTCCGAGCGGAACGAGAAGTGGCGGATGAACCAGATGAGATCGACGAGGTCGCGAGCCCGGGTGTTCTCGACGTCGCGCGGGAGCGTCAGGGCGTGCAGCTTCTCGGCGAAGTGCTGATTGGCCGGATAGACGGGGAACCGCGACCGCCGGAAGCCGAGCCGCTCGAGGACCGGGATCGATCGTCGCGGCATCGAGATTGACCTCGGAGCGCGCGAGCCCCAACGCCTCGCCCAGGCGGCTCGGGTCTCTCTCCGCCCCGTGGCGCCCTCAACCACGGGCGGGTCGCTTCCATCGTGACCGCGCGCAGATGACGGACCGTCATGACGTCGCGGTGGCGGGACCACACGCTGGCCGCATGCCCGAGAAGTCACGGCTGGGCGGCACGTGCGCGTGCGCGCGAGCCGGGCAGGTGTGGCGCCTGCGAGCGCCTCGGACTGGCCGCGACCGCGGCCCCGACAGGCGCACCCCGCGGGGGCTCCTGCGGGGTCACGTCGAACGAGGAGGTCCCCTATGTCCAGTACCTCGCTGATCATCATCGTGGTCGCGATCATCGCGATCCTGCTCGTGGCGCTGTGGTTCTACTCGCGGCGGCTGCGGAGCGTGCAGCTCCAGAAGCAGTTCGGGCCCGAGTACCAGCGCACCGTGGCCGAGAAGGGTGGCACCCGCAAGGCGGAAGACGACCTGGCGGCCCGCCAGAAGCGCGTGTCGACGCTCGAGATCCGGCCCCTCGCGGCCGACGAGCGCCAGCGCTTCAGCGACGAGTGGCGGGCGGTGCAGGCGCGCTTCGTCGACGATCCATCCGCCGCCGTTGGCGATGCCGACACGCTGGTCGGGCGGGTCATGGAGGCCCGGGGCTACCCGGTGGGCGATTTCGAGCAGCGCGCCGCCGATGTGTCGGTCGACTATCCGACGGTCGTCGAGCATTACCGCGCCGCCCACGCGATCGCGCTCCGCCACGCCCGGAGCCAGGTCAGCACGGAGGATCTCCGGCAGGCCGTGGTCGCCTACCGCGCGTTGTTTGCCGAGCTCCTCGAGGAGCCGCGGACCGCTGAGACTCGCCCCGA
>JAKAAV010000263.1 GCA_021802185.1 Chloroflexota bacterium
GATCTCACGGCGGTCTTCAACAAGTGGAAGGAACTGCTTCCTTACTGCGACTCGCAGTTCGCGGGTCTCACCTGGCAGCAGTCGGCGGACAAGCTGATCCAGAAGAAGGCCGGCATGTACATGCTCGGCCTGTTCGTCTCGCAGGAGTTCACCGCCGCCGGCAGCCCGTCGGACCTTGCCGACCTCGACTTCTTCGCGTGGCCGGACCTCGGCACGCAGTACGACGCCGAGAAGGCGCTCGACGCGCCGATCGACGTCATCATGATGAGCAAGAAGTCCCGCACGCTCCAGCAGGACATGAACAACGCGAAGGCCTACCTGGAGTTCTGGGGGAAGGGCTCGACGCAGCTGCTCATGTTCAAGCAGGGCACGGGCCTGATCCCGACGGCCAACGACACCGACACGAGCAGCTACACCGCCCTCGACAAGAAGGCCGTGCAGATCGTCAGCCAGGCCAAGAAGATCACGCAGTTCCTGGACCGCGACTCGCGGCCGGACTTCGCGGGCGCGAACGGCATGCAGTCGTTCCTCTCGAAGTTCCTCTCGAACCCGAGCCAGGACACGACCGCACTCCAGTCCCAGATCCAGAACTTCTGGGATTCGCTGCCGCCGAACGTCTGATCCTGCGCCAAGTCCAGTGGACGAGCCCCGGCGCGTCGAACCCGTCACCGCCCCCGTGGGACCCACGGGGGCGGGCCGGTCCGCTCTCGCCACCGCGAGGCGGCGCTACAGCCTGCTGACGACCCGCGACAAGGTCGTCCTCGCACTGATGGTCGGGATCCCGGCCATCCTCGACATCGTCTTCATCTGGCTTCCGACGCTGGCCTCGATCGGCCTGTCGTTCACGAACTGGCGAATGGTCGGGCCGATCACCGCGGACAACTTCGTCGGCCTGAAGAACTACGTCTTCCTGTTCACCCAGTACATCTTCTTCTGGCCAGCGCTGAGCCATAACCTGATCTGGCTGTTGTTCTTCGTCTGCATCGCGACGCCGCTCGGCATGTTTCTCGCGGTGCTGCTCGACAAGGACATCCGCGGCAGTGCGATCTACCAGAACGCGTTCTTCCTGCCGGTCGTCCTGTCGCTCGCCGTGGTCGGGTTCATCTGGGAGCTGCAGTACGCGCCGGGGAGCTCGGGGCTGATCGATGGGATCCTCGGGCGGACCGGGCAGACGAACGCGATCGACTGGCTCGGGAACCCGACCATCAACCTGTGGGCGGTGCTGGTCGCCGCCAGCTGGCGTCACGTCGGCTACATCATGATCCTGTACCTGGCCGGCCTGAAGAGCGTGGACCCGACGCTCCGAGAGGCGGCCGCGATCGACGGTGCGAACGAGCCGCAGACGTTCTTCCACGTGATCTTCCCGGTCATGGCGCCGATCAACACCGTGATCGTCGTCGTCACCGTCATTGAATCGCTCCGCGCGTTCGACATCGCGTACATCATCAACCACGGCAAGAACGGCCTCGAGCTGCTCTCAACGCTGATCACGAACAACTCGATCAGCGAGGCGAACCTCGTGGGGTTCGGGTCGGCGATCGCGGTCGTCCTGCTCGTCATCTCCATCGTGCCGATCGTCGTGTACCTGAGTCGCGTCATGAGGGAGGCCGCATGACCGCGATCACGTCGACCGCGCGCGCCATTCCCGTCGCCCGGACCCGGCGCCGGCTTCGCCCTCAGCGGATCCTGCTGCACGCCTTCCTGATCGTCGTCTCGATCGCCTGGCTCGTGCCGCTGCTGTACGCGCTGTACACGGCACTCCGACCGGTGAGCGACACGATCCAGCATGGCTACGTCTCGCTGCCGAGCACGCTCACGCTCGACAACTTCATCAACGTCTGGAGCCTCGCCAAGCTCCCCTACTACTACGTGAACACGCTCATCGTCGTCATCCCGGCGGTGATCCTCGCGCTGTTCCTCGCGTCGCTCGTCGCGTTCGCCGTCTCGAAATTCACCTTCCGGTTCAACCTGCTGCTGTTGATGATGTTCACGGCCGGAAACCTGCTCCCGCCACAGGTCATCATCGTTCCGCTCTACTGGCTGTACCTCGCGATTCCGCTGCCGAACCTCGCGCATCTGCCGTTGTACGGCGGGTTCCCGAGCGACAACGGGCTCATGTACGACCAGTATTTCGGGGTCATCCTCATCCACGTCGTATTCCAGACCGGGTTCTGCACGTTCGTGCTGAGCAACTACATGCGGACGATCTCGAAGGAATTGACCGAGGCAGCCCTCGTCGACGGCGCGGGCGTCTGGACGATCTACCGCAAAATCATCCTGCCGCTCTGCACGCCCGCCCTCGCCGCGCTCGCGACGCTCGAGTTCACGTGGATCTACAACGACTTCTTCTGGGCGCTCATGCTCATGTCCACGGGTGTGAAGCGACCGATCACGTCGGCCCTCCAGAACCTCCAGGGCGCGTTCTTCGTGAACAACAACCTGCTGGCGGCTGGCTCGCTGCTGGCCGCGATCCCGACCGTGATCGTCTTCCTTGCACTGCAGCGGCAGTTCGTCCGCGGCCTCACGCTGGGTTCGACGAAGGGGTAAGTCGCGGCTTGCCGGCTGTTCGGCGCGGCGTCGCGGCGTCGCGGGGCCGACGCCAGGCTGGGCGCCGACGACAGCTCTTGGCAGGCGCGAGGCCGCAATCGCTTCGTGGCCCGCAAGAGGAGCGCGGCGGCAAGCGGCAGGGCGACCACAGCGCTTGCCAGGCGCGCGGCCGCGAGCGAAGCGCGGCGGCACGCGGCAGGCCCTGAGCGGCGTCGGCTTTGTGAATCAGGCTCACGAGTCCGGCCCGGGCTTGAACGTGACTCATGCTGCCGACCAGGCGACCGCCCCCTGACCCCATCCGGCCATATGTCGGCGAGCGCGACCGGGGAATACGCGTCGCATTCGTGCACGCCATTCACGAGACCGACCGGAAGACCGCGCTCGACGGCGATTCCATGCAGCAGACTCACGAAGGCGACATGCCGGCCGCGGAGTCGCCTCGCCCATCGGTCGCCAGCATGAACGTGATGCAAAGCCGGCGGGCGCGCGCCTCCCCATCGCCGCCGGTCACCCGCACACGGAAGACGGCCGTCAACGGACAACGGCACTTCCTCCTGGGCGGCCCCCGACTCAGATGAGCACGAGGGCGTTCGACCGGGGCGCGTTGCCGGCGCGAAGATCGGCAAGAGCGGCAGCGGTCGCCGTCGGGAACGCGGCAGCGAGGATGTCGGCGTACTCGCGGACGACCCCGCGATTGTTCCGAGTGTCAGCGAGGACCAGCACCGCGCGCTCGAACGCCGAGTCGCGTTGCCTCAGCGAGACGCGCCGCTGCACGGCCTGCACATCGCGCAATCGAGTCTCCGCTTCGACGCCGACCTGGACCCCGTTCGACGCCATCACCGCGTCCCACGCGCGCCGATCGAGATGCGGAGCCACGGGAACTTCCACCCGCCATCTCCACCGCGACCCGATCGCGGCCCGGAAACGGCCGAGCAAAGCAAGGTGTGCCCGATCCCGGATCGGCTCTCCCGCGGGGTACACGCGGACGGCGAGCTCGAGCCCGACTGCCACGAGCAGGCGCGCGAGCGTCGGGGCGGGAACGCCCGGGACCTCGCCGTGCTCGATGCGACTCACGAGGCTTCCGGACACATGGGCCGCTCGCGCGATGTCCGACTGGCTCAGACCACGCTCGACCCGCGCGGCACGCAACCCACGGGCGGCCTCCGCGACCTCGGCACGCACGCGTCGCGCCGCCGCATCGATCGGGTCCTCGCGCGCCGGCATGCCTCGATTGTCCAGCGGCCGGCTTCGCGCGCGATTGACCAGCACTTCGCCGACGATCGACCGCGTCGGTCGATGGCGGTGGACGTCGGCGGTCGCGGGCCGCAGGTGGTCGCGGTCGCGCGGCCGGTCGAGCCGGTCAGGTGCAGGTGGTTCGGTCAGGTGCCAGCGGTCCGGTCAGGTGCCAGCGATCCGGTCAGGCGCAGGTGGTCCGGTTCGGGCGCCGGCGGTCCCGTCACCCGCGGGGGTCGGTCGGGCCTCGGCGGCCAGGCGCCCGAGTGACGGGGTGAGGTACCGGTGTGGCGGTCAGGCGCTCG
>JAKAAV010000264.1 GCA_021802185.1 Chloroflexota bacterium
GACGTCACGCCCGAGGCCGGGGATGGGATCGCTCGCCGGGTCGAGGCCGATCGCTGCCGCGGCCCGCGCGAGCAACAGCACGACCTCGAGCTGGGTCGCCACCGTCGCCTTCATGTCGACCGCCCCTCGGCCGTAGACGTATCCGTCATGGATCTCCGCGCCGAAGGGGTCATGGGTCCAGCGCGAGGCGTCGACAGGGACGACGTCGAGGTGCCCGAGGAGCAGCAGAGGATCGCCGCGGCTGCCGTCACCGCGCAGCCTCACGACGACGTCGCCGCGGCCGGGGAACGGCTCGAGCAGCTCCGGCTCGAGGCCCGCGTCCGTGAGCACGCCGTGGATGTACCGAGCGGCGACCATCTCGTTGCCCGGCGGGTTGACGGTCGGCATCCGGAGGAGCGCGCGGACGTGCTGCAACAGCTCGTCGTGCGCGGCCTCGTCGATCCCGAAGATCCGGCCCGCCGTCATCTCATCCCCCTATTGTGGACCGTGCCTGTGCTCGCCCCGCTCGGGGCCGCGGCGTAGCCGCCCCTCACCTGGAAGACGGGGCCTCCAGCCGGCCCCACTCGACCGCCCGCGTGACCTCGATCCGGATGATCGGCCGCCGCTCGAGGTCGTGCGCCGCGTACTGCGGATAGCGCTCGCGCAGGGCCGTCACGGCGGTCGCGTGCTCGCCCCGCTCGTGGCCCGAGTGCTCCGCGCGCGCGTGGCCCGCGCGATCGTGCCCGCCGCCCTCGCGCGCGGCGGCGGCTGCTGCCTCTCCCGGTTCCAGCAACCGCGCCTCTCCCTCGAGCCGCAGCCACGCGAGCCGCGACCAGTCCTCGTCCCAGCGGTCGACGAGCAGGGCGATCGGCGGGCGCTCGATGATGTCGCGCACTCTGGCGAGCCTCCGCGGGTCGCTCGACTGCTTCGGCTTCTGGTCGATCGGCGTCCACAGCACGTCGAGCGGCGACGGCGCGACCGCGAAGCAGACGGGCACCGGCCGCAGCCGCCCCGACGAGCCGGCCGTCACGAGCACGGCGCGGCGAACCTCGGACAGGAAGGCGCGCCGGGCCGCGTTCAGCACCCCGCCGGAGTCGCTCACCGCGCCATTGTCGCCCGTCGCGCTCCACGCCGACGTCCGCGCCGGTCGCGGCCACAGGTCGTCCCGGTCGTTCATCGGGCGATGGCCATTGTCCCGGGCTTGCGACTCGCCCATGATCCGCGCATGTCGCACCCGCTCTGGCCGCTGTTCGACCTTCGCGTGCGCACGGCGCGCCTGGAGCTGCGCGTGCCGATGGACGAGGACCTGGTCCGGCTCGCGGCCGTGGCGCGCGCCGGCATCCACGACCCGGCCGACATGCCGTTCGCGCATCCCTGGACGGACCCTCCGAGCCCGCAGTTCGAGCGATCGTTCGCGCAGTACCAGTGGACGCGCCGCGGAGACTGGCGGCCGGAGCGGTGGAACCTCGGCCTCGGCGTGTTCCTGCAGGGCGAGCCCGGCGGCACGGCCGAGCCGATCGGGATGCAGAACATGTTCGCCGCGGACTTCGCGACGCTCCGCTCGGTGTCGTCCGGATCGTGGCTCGGGCGGCCGCATCAGGGCCGGGGGCTTGGCACGGAGATGCGCGGCGCGATGCTCGCGCTCGCGTTCGACGGCCTCGGCGCGGACGTGGCGCTGAGCGAGGCGTTCACCGACAACGTCGCGTCGATCGGCGTGTCGCGTCGGCTCGGCTACGAGGAGAACGGGCGTGGCCTGATCGCCCGTCGCGGAGAACCGGCCGAGACGCTGCGGTTCCGGCTCACGCGCGAGCGATGGGCGTCGCGACCGCGGCCGAAGATCCGGATCCAGGGGCTCGAGGCGTGCCTGGAGCTGTTCGGGATCGCGCCGACGGGCTGATCGAGGAGCGCGCGGCGGCGAGCAGGCGCACGTCGACGAACCGCCGCCCCGCGGCAGGCGCGCGTGCGGCTCCGCCGCGAAGCGGTGGACACGCGCGCCCCGAAATCGTTGGCCCTGCGTCGGGCCCGCGAGCGGCGTGAGCGTCCAGCGTCACGGACGCGCGGAGACCGCGGGCACGCGATGGAGCCGCGGCGGCGAGCCCGAGACGGGCTGTAATCAGCCGCGAGCGGGGATCGGCGGCACTCCCGTCGCAGCCCTCGCCGCCGGATCCGTGACCGCGCCGCGGCTCGCCGAGGAGACGAGCGCGGCGTACTTCGCGAAGACGCCGCCGGTGTAGCGCGGCGCGGGCGGAGTCCAGGCCGCGCGACGCCGTTCCAGCTCGTCCTCGGGCACGTCGAGGTCCAGCGCGTGCCGGTCGACGTCGATGACGATCGGGTCGCCGTCACGAACGAGCGCGATCGGACCGCCGAGGGCCGCCTCAGGCGCCACGTGCCCGATCATGAGTCCGTGCGTCGCGCCGCTGAACCGGCCGTCGGTGAGCAGCGCGATCGAGTCGCCCAGCCCCTCGCCGACGAGCGCCGCGGTCACGTGCAGCATCTCGCGCATGCCGGGGCCGCCGGCCGGACCCTCGTAGCGGATCACGACGCAGTCGCCGGGCCCGATCTCGTGGGCCTTCACCGCCGCCCAGCACGCGTCCTCGGAGTCGTACACGCGCGCCGGACCGCGGAACTGGCGCCGCTCATGGCCGGCGAGCTTGATGACGCTGCCTTCCGGCGAGAGCGAGCCGTGGAGGATCGTGAGGCCGCCGCGCTCCATGAGCGGCCGGTCGATCTGGCGCACGACCTCCTGGCCGGGCGTCTCGACGGCGTCCGCTGCGATCTCGGCGATCGTCCGCCCGTCGACGGTCCGCGCTTCCCCGTGCAGGAGGCCACGCTTCAGCAGCTCGCGCATCACGAGCGCGACGCCGCCGGCGCGGTAGATGTCGTACGCGACGAAGCGGCCGCCGGGGACGAGGTCGGCCAGGATCGGCGTGCGGTCCGCGATCTCGCCGAACTCGTCGATGCTGACCTGGATCCCGAACTCGTGTGCGATCGCGAGCAGGTGCAGCACGCCGTTGGTCGACCCGCCGGTCGCCGCGACCGACGCGATCGCGTTCTCGAGCGCCTCGCGCGTGACGATCGAGCTCGGCCGGACGTCCTCCCGCACGAGCTTCACCGCCAGCTCGCCGGTCCTCCGAGCCGCCTCGAGCTTCTCGGGGAACGGCGCGGGGATGCCGTTCAGGGCGCCGGGGGAGATCCCGAGGAACTCGAGGGCCGTGCTCATGGTGTTGGCGGTGAACTGGCCGCCGCACGCACCGGCGCCCGGACACGCCACGTTCTCGAGCTCCCAGAGGTCGCGCCCGCTCATCGTGCCGGCCTCGTACGCGCCGACCGCCTCGAACACGGACTGCACCGTGACGTCGCGGCCGCGGAAGCTGCCCGGCAGGATCGTGCCGTTGTAGAGGACCACGCCCGGGATGTCGAGCCGGCCGAGTGCCATGACCGCGGCCGGGATCGTCTTGTCGCACCCGACCAGGCAGACGAGGCCGTCGAAGAGATGCCCACGGGCGACGAGCTCGATCGAGTCAGCGATGACCTCGCGGCTGACGAGGCTGGCCTTCATCCCCTCGGTGCCCATCGAGACGCCGTCGCTGATCGCGATCGTGTCGAACTCCATCGGCGTCCCGCCGGCCGCCCGGATGCCGGCCTTCACCTGCTCGGCCAGCTCGCGCTGGTTCCAGTTGCAGGGCATCGTCTCGATCCACGTCGTCGCGACGCCGATCAGCGGCCGTGCGAGATCCTCGTCGGTGAAGCCGATCGCCTTGAGCATGGCACGCGCGGGGGCGCGGTCCGGTCCGTCGGTCAGGGCCGCCGAGTGCCGCTTGGCGGGGTCGGTCGGCAGGTCGTAGGGAAGGGGCGGGGGCGCGGCGCCATCCTGCGCAGACTGGCGCGACTCCGGGGGCTCGTTCGTCGGCAGCGGTTGGTCGGGCACGGTTCCCTCCTCGGATCGTTCCCGCCATTGTATGGAGGTTGCCGGTCGGCCTCGTGGCCGCGAATCGGCAGGTGTCCTGACTGGCGCCCGCGCTCGCCGTCAACCGCCCGCGCTCGCCGTCAACCGCCCGCGCTCGCCGTCAACCGCCCGCGCTCGCCGTC
>JAKAAV010000265.1:0-2511 GCA_021802185.1 Chloroflexota bacterium
CCGGCGCCGGCGGCGACGACAGGCCGAGGCGTCGCGGCGCTCGCCAGCAGGTGCACGCCGCCGTCCGATGATCGCCTTCCCGGCCCTTCGGAATCCTGTCGCCGTCCGCAACCTGGCGGAGTTCGCGGGCGCGTCCGCGATCGCCCTCGTCTCGGTGGCCGGGGCGCTCCATGTCGCCCCGCACCTCCACGACGCGCGCGTCTATTGGGAAGCGTGGCAGGGGCCGCTCTACGCCGGCGCCTTCGTGTACCCGCCGCCAGCGGGCCTGCTCTTTGCGCCCGCCGCGATCCTCCCATGGCCGGCGTTTGCCGCGGTGTGGCTCGGCGTGCTTGCCGTAGCCGGCGCATGGCTCCTGTGGCCGCTGCCGCTGCACCTGCGCGTCCCGTTCTTCGTCGCGCTCTCGGCGACGTTCGCGTGGGCCAACGCCGCGACCGTCATCGCAGTCGCGCTCGCGCTCGCGCCGCGGTGGCCGGTCCTCTGGGCCGCCGTGGCCTGGACGAAGGTGACGCCCGTCGTCGCAGCGGCCTCGCTGCTCCGCCAGCGCCGCTGGCGCGACCTTGCCGTTGCCGTGGGGGCATGTGCGGGCGTCGGTCTCGTGGTGTTGATCCTGGCGCCCGGAAGTCTCGGGGAGTGGCTGTCGCAGCTCGCACGACACCCGGAGATCCCCTCCTACTACCTCGCCATGTTGGCGTGGGTGCCGCCGTTCTGGATCCGGCTCCCGGTCGCCGCAGCCATCGCCGCGTGGGGCGGGTCGCGCTGGTGGACGATCCTGGTGGCGGCAGCCCTCGCGACGCCGGATCTCTCGATCGCGACCTGTGGCATCCTCGCCGCCGCGCCGAGGCTGATGGGGCTCGGCCCCGCTGACGCCCTTCGGCCGGGCCAAGCCAATTAAGAGTCTGGTGCGGGAGGAACTTGCTGCCTTGGCGGATGTTGTCCTCGTCCGGGCGATCACACCGGCCCGCGCACGGGCGATACGTCACGGCCTGATCCTCTCGGGTCTGGTCTGGGTCGCTTTCTTCGGCTTCTACCACCTGAGCGGCGGCCACTCTGACATCCACGACTACTGGCTGACTGATCCCTCGCACGCGTACCGAGGCTACGTCCTCGGCGCGGAGGGTCAGGCATACACACCGGCGTGGACCCTTGCGTTCGCGCCGTTCACGCGTGTCCCCTACCCGCTGCTGTATGCCGCGTGGTTCGTCATGAACTCGTGCGTGGCTCTGTGGCTGCTGCGGCCTGTGCCGAGCGCCTGGCGCCTGCCGGCCATGCTCCTGCTCTCCCCTGAGTTGTTCACCGGCAACGTCCATCTCCTGATCGCGGCGTCGATTGTGCTGGCTCTCGGCGGCGCAGGGTGGGCATGGGCGTTCCCGATCCTCACCAAGGTGACGCCGGCGATCGGACTGCTGTGGCACTTGGCGCGCCGCGAATGGGCGTCGTTGTTTGCGGCAGCCGGAGCGACGGCAGCCCTTGCGCTCGCGTCGGCGGTTGTGGCTCCTGACCTCTGGTCGCGTTGGTGGCAGACGATCATGGGGAGCCTGTATGTTCACGGTCCCGAAATCGCGTGGATTCCGCTCCTCCCACGCATTCCCGTGGCGGTGGTGCTGACGTGGTTTGCCGGGCGTACAGATCGCCCTTGGATCGTGCCCCTGGCAGTCATTGTCGGGATGCCGCATGTCTTCCTGCAGTCATTCGCCGTTACCGCAGCTGTGCCGCGTCTGTTGCGCCCGGTCCAGACGTCGCCGTCTCCGTCGCCAGACGTTTCCCTTCCCGCCGTCGCCGCTTGATCGCGGAGCGGTAGCAGGGAGCGACACAAGATGACGTCCCAGTGCTCGTCCGTCTGCGCAAGCGGGTCGTCGCACGGCCGATGACCCGGCATTCCGTCCTCGCTCAGGCCTGAGTCGGGCCGGCGCGCAGCAGGACGAACGGCGCCGCGAGCACGACGAGTGCCTCCGGATTGAACCCGATGAACCCGCCGATCGGCCAGAGCAGGGCGGTCCCGTACGCCGCGGCGAGCAGCCAGCGCCGCTGCCAGGGCCAGCCGCGCTCCGCGGAATCGCGTGCGATCACGGCGACAGCGGGCAGCAACAGGGTGCCGTCGTACGACCAGCCGCGGGGACCGGCGAAGAGGATGAGCGCACACGCGAGCGCGACGGCGCGCGGCGCGTCCCAGTCGCGCAGCGGGCGCAGGGACCGCAGGATCACCGCCGCGCCGACGGCGTAGCCGAGGAGAGCTGGACCGAGGATCGAGCCCGGTTGGCTGCCGGCGACCGTCAGCCGTCCGAGCAGCCCCGGCAGGCTCAGCACCTGCCAGCCGACCGACTGGAAGTCCTCGCCAGTCTCCGCCCCGACTATCGAGAGCCAGTGGGCGGGCCAGTCGATCATCCCGCCGGTCGCGATCACGCCGAGCAGGTACTGAACGGCGGCGACGACGAGCCCGATGGCGAGCGCACGCCAGGCGGAGCGCCACCCGGCGAGGGCCAGCAGCGGCAACCCCTGCTGGGGGCGGTACGT
>JAKAAV010000265.1:2521-4052 GCA_021802185.1 Chloroflexota bacterium
GTGGCAAGACCGGAAGCGAGCCCGGCGGCGCGGGACCCGGTGTGCGCCCGGTCCGTGGGCGCCAGGCTCGCCCGCACGAGGCCGGCGGCGGTCGCCACGGCGAGGAGCAGGAGCACGGCCGAGTTCTGGCCCGAGAGGACGGCAGCCGCTGCCGGCGACCAGGCGAGCGCGCCGAGCACCGCCCACCGCCTCGGCAGGCCATACGCCCTCGCCCCGAGGAGCGCGGCGCCGATCAGCGCCGCGAACTGGAGTCCCACGTGCAGCGCGGCGGCGACGCCGATCGGGAGCCACGAGAACGGCACGTAGATCAGCGCCACATCCGGCGGGTACAGGAACGGCGTGAGCGGCAGGCCGTGCGCGGCCTGGTACTCGAGGATGCTGGTCAGGTCGACGAGCCGGGAAGTGAACGCGAATCGGCCGGCGACCCAGAACGAGTCGAAATCGAGCCAGCGACGGGCGGGCATCCCGAGCAGAGGCAGCCAGCACGCGATCGTCGCGGCGACGAGCCATAGCCGAGCCCGGCGGTCGGTCCACACGTTGCGGAGGCGGACGAGGATCGTCGGAGGGAGGTGCCCAGGCGCGACGTCGCCTGCCGCCATGAAGTCCTCGAGCCTCCGTGCGTCCGGTCGTGAGTCGTCCGATCGTACTTGCCGTGCAGGGAGAACGGTGGGGCCTGCAACGTGAAGGCTGTGCCGACAGGCTACGATCGCATCGGCTTGCGCACGTCCTGAGCCAGTGAGGTCCCTTGGTCATCGTCGTCATGCCGGCGTACAACGCCGCGCAGACCCTCGAGCGCACCTACCACGACATCCCGCGCGACGTGGTGGACAAGATCATCCTCGTCGACGACGTCTCGAGCGACGAGACCGTCGAGATCGCCCAGCGGCTGGGCCTCGACGTGATCGTGCACAGCCAGAACCGCGGCTACGGCGGCAACCAGAAGACGTGCTACCGCGAGGCGCTCGCCGCCGGCGCGGACATCGTCGTCATGGTGCACCCCGACTACCAGTACGACCCGACGCGCATCCCGGCCGTCATCGCGCCGATCCAGCAGGGGAAGGCCGACATGGTGCTCGGGTCGCGCTTCCTCGGTGATCCGCTGGCGGGCGGCATGCCGTACTGGAAGTGGCTCGCGAATCATTTCCTCACCGACGTCGAGAACGTCGCGTTCGGGCTGCGCCTCTCCGAGTACCACACGGGCTTCCGGGCGTACTCGGCGCGCGTCCTCCGGACCGTGGCGTGGGACCGCGACAGCGACGACTTCGTGTTCGACCAGGAGTTCGTCGCCCAGGTGGTCGCGGCTGGGTTCCGGATCGCGGAGGTGGCGGTGCCGACGCGCTACTTCCGCGAAGCGTCGTCGGTGGGGTTCCGGCGGTCCGTGCGCTACGGCTTCGGGACCCTGCGCGTCGTGGCGCGCTTCCTGCTCCACACGTGGGGACTGCGGCGGGACGTGCGCCTCGTCCCGCGGGTCGTGGAGGCGGAACGGCCGGCGTGAGGCCGGGATCGGCTCCACGGTGAAGGCGCGCCTGCG
>JAKAAV010000266.1 GCA_021802185.1 Chloroflexota bacterium
GGCGAGGAGCTCGGCATACGCACCCAGCACGAGCTCGATCGCGGCGTCCCCGATCGCGTGCGTCGCGAGCTGCCACCCCGAGAGGTGCGCCCGGCGCAGCCGCTCCTGGAGCTCCGCGGGGACGTGGGCCGGCCGCCCTCGGACGAGTTCCGGCGGGCGCGCGTCGGCGTCGGCGTAGGGCTCCCGGAGCCACGCATCCGCGGTGCTCAGCGCGCCGTCCGAGAAGAACTTCGCGGGGCCGACCCGGATCCGGCCGCGCGCGTCGGGTGGCACGAGCGCCGAGATGTCCTCGGGAGCGGGCGGATCCTCGTCAGGGGTCGAGAGATGCACGAGCCCGGGCATGACCGTGAGCCGCTGCGGGAAATCCCCGTCGAGGACCGCCCCTCCGTACGCGGCGAGCTCCGAGACCGGATCGCCGAGCCAGCCGACGTGTGCGTCCGCGACGGCCGTGACCCCGACCGACGACAACCTGCCGGCAACGAGGCGCAGCGCCGTCCGAAGGGCCTCGGGCGTCAGCGGCGGCATCGCCGGGGCGAACGGCGCCACGGGATCGGAGCCGAGGACGAGCCCCGTCGGCTCGCCGGACTCGTCGCGCTCGATCGTGGCGCCAGTCGGGTCGGGCCGCTCGATCGTGACGCCGGCGAGCGCGAGGGCAAGCGAGTTCGCGACCGCGGCGTGCCCGCTGCCGTGGTGGAGGATGACGGGGACGTCGGGCGCGGCCCGGTCGAGCTCGGACCTGGTGGGGTGCCGTCGCTCCCGCCAGGCTGACGGGTGGTACCACGCCTCCACCCACTGCTCCGCTTCGAACGAGTACCGGGCGCGGGCGGCTGCGCCGGACACCAGGCGCATTGCCGAGCGGACGTCCGCGGCGGCCGTCAGGTCGAGCCACGCCGCCTGAAGCCCTTCGACGAGCGGGTGCGCGTGCTGGTCCTGGAACCCGGGGAGGACGGCCGCGCCCGCGAGGTCGACGAGCCGGGTGTCGGGACCGGCCAGCCGCAGCACGTCAGGGGCAAACCCGACAGCCGCGACCAGCCCGTCGGCGATCGCGATCGCGTCGGCTCGCCCCCCGGCGCCCGGGTCCGCGGCCTTGTGGTCGGGCACAGGCGGGGCATCCATCGGGAGGACGCGGCCGCCATGCAGGATCAGATCGGGACCGCGCCGGATCGTCATCGCCCTCCCTTCGCCGATACACTACCGCCGATGCCCGCCTCGATGCCTTCCGTCCGTCGGCCGCTGTCAGGGGACGCGCGGCGCGCCGTGGCGGTCTGACGGGCTGACGGGTCGTGTCATTCGCGGTCGTCACGCTCGGGTTCGATCCCACGCTCTACGCCGGCCCGTTCGCGGTCCGCTGGGAGACCCTCGGGCTCGCGGCGGCCGTCTTCGTGGCGCTGCTGCTGGCCGCCGTCATGGCTCGCGCGGACCGGCGCTTCGGCGTCCCGGCGGGACGCCCGGTGCTCAGGCTCGACGATCTCCTGTACCTCGCCGTCGCGGCGGTTCCCGGCGCCGTGATCGGCGGGCGGCTCGTCCTGCTGCTCGACTTCCTCGGCTACTACCAGGCACGACCGGGCGCGATCCTCGACCCCGGACAGGGGAGCCTCTCGCTGCTGGGCGCCGTCCTCGGCGGGACGCTCACGGTCGCGGCCATGTGCCTGCTGCTCGGCGTGCCCGTTCGCCGATGGCTCGACGCCGGCGCGGTTCCGCTGCTCGTGGCCGTCGGTCTGGGGAAGCTGGCGTACCTGCTCGGAGGCGGAGGCCAGGGTGCGGCGTGGAACGGCCCGTGGGCGCTCGCCTTCTCGGGTCCCGGCCCATGGCTCTCCGCACTCGCCTCGGTACCGGCCCACCCCAGCCAGGTCTACGAGGCGGCCTGGGCCCTGTCGGGCGCGCTCGTCCTCGGGCTCGCCGTCGCCTTCCGGCGGCAGCCGGCCGCGGCCGGCCCCGTGCCTGTCCGACCCGGCCTGCGGTACGCGGTTGCGCTCGAGTGGTGGCTGCTCGGCCGCGTGCTGATCGGCTTCACCTGGGCGACTCCGCCCGTCGTCGCGGGCCTGCGGACCGAGCAGCTCGCGGCCCTTGCGGTGCTGTGCGTGGTCGGGGTCGCGGCGGCGTGGGGGCTGGGACCGAGCACGGCACGAGATGCCGAGGCGGGCGGTGTCGAGCCTGGCGACGCGCGTTCGCACGGCGACGGTCCGGATCCGGGAGAGCGGGGGACGGGCGGACGTGACGCGTTCTCGCCCGATCGGGACGGCGATCGGCTCGCGTCGCCGGACAAGCCACCGACCGCTCCGCGCCGCCCCGCCTGACACCGCAGGCCCGTCGCGCTTCCTCATCCGCGGCGCCCTCGCGTCCGGGCAGGCTTCGCCTCCGCGGCCTCCTCCGCCGTCTGGCGCTATCGTGGCGTCTGCCGAACGACGGTGACGGGAGTCACAAGCGACGAGGGGACGTGAGCCATGACGCAGGTGACGGAGCGCAAATCGGGCAGTGTCGGGACCGGTCTCGACCGGATCGACCACTGGATCGGCGGCCGCGAGGTCGCGGCCACGTCCGGACGTGCCGGGCCCATCTTCGATCCGGCGGCGGGCCGGGTCACCCGCGAGGTCGGCTTCGCGAACGTCGACGACGTCGACTCCGCCGTGCGCGCGGCCCGCGACGCCTTTCCGGCGTGGCGCGCGATGTCGCTCTCGCGGCGCACGGAGATCCTCTTCCGGATGCGGAACGCGGTCGAGTCGCACCGCGACGAGCTGGCGCGCGCCATCACGTCCGAGCATGGCAAGACCGAGTCCGACGCGTTCGGCGAGGTCTCGCGCGGCCTCGAGAACCTCGAGTTCGCCTGCGGGATCCCGAACCTGCTGAAGGGCGGGTTCAGCGAGCAGGCATCGACCGGCGTCGACGTGTACCAGATCCGCCAGCCCCTCGGCGTCGTCGCGGGAATCACGCCGTTCAACTTCCCGGCCATGGTGCCGCTCTGGATGCTCTCGAACGCGATCGCGACCGGCAACACGTTCGTCCTCAAGCCGTCGGAGAAGGATCCATCGGCGTCCATGCTCCTCGCGCGACTGTTCCACGAGGCCGGCCTGCCCGAGGGCGTCCTCAACGTCGTCCATGGCGACAAGGTCGCGGTCGATCGCATCCTCGAGCACCCCGACATCGCGGCGGTCTCGTTCGTCGGGTCGACGCCGATCGCCCGGTACGTGTACGAGCGCGCGACGTCGAGCGGCAAGCGCTGCCAGGCGCTGGGCGGCGCGAAGAACCACATGGTCGTCCTGCCCGACGCCGACATCGACATGGCGGCCGACGCGGCGGTATCTGCCGGCTACGGCTCGGCCGGCGAGCGATGCATGGCGATCGCGACGGTCGTGGCGGTCGGCGACGTCGCCGACCCACTGGTGGAGGCGATCCGCGCGCGGCTGCCAGCGGTGAAGGTCGGCCCGGGAAACGACCCGGAATCGCAGATGGGGCCGCTCGTGACGCGCGAGCACCGTGACCGCGTCGCGGGGTACCTCGACAGCGCGCAGCGGCAGGGCGCGAAAGTGATCGCGGACGGGCGCGAGCACGAGCTGTACCGCACGGACGGGTTCTACCTGGGAGTGTCGCTCGTCGACGGCGTGACGCCGCAGATGGACTGCTACCGTGACGAGATCTTCGGCCCCGTGCTGACGGTGGTCCGGGTCGGCTCGTACGCCGACGCGGTGAAGCTCATCAACGAGAACCCGTACGGCAACGGGACGGCGATCTTCACGCGCGACGGCGGCGCGGCCCGGCAGTTCCAGTTCGACGTGAACATCGGGATGGTCGGGATCAACGTCCCGATCCCGGTCCCCGTCGCGTACTACTCGTTCGGGGGCTGGAAGGCCTCGCTCTTCGGCGACCTGCACATGTACGGACCCGACGGCGTCCAGTTCTACACTCGCTCGAAGGTCGTCACCTCCCGCTGGCCCGACCCCGGCACGTCCAAGGTGGACCTGGGCTTCCCGCGGACGCGATAGCGGGCGGACCGCCGCCGGGGCGCGGAGCCGCCCGGGCGCCGACGACCCGCGCCGCCGCCGCGGTGGCCGG
>JAKAAV010000267.1 GCA_021802185.1 Chloroflexota bacterium
GCTCGCTCCCATCGTTAGCACTCCAAGTGTTCGAGTGCTAACGCTTCGGGGATGGTACAGGCCAGCCGGGGGCATGTCAACGGACACTGCGGCTGTCTGTGGACACTGTGGCACGGACACTGTGGCGCGCCACAGGCGGTGTCAACGCCGTGTGGTGTCAACGCCGCAGAAGAAGCCGCAGAAGAAGCGCGCTCGTCAGCGCGGGCTGTGCGTGCCCTGTGTCGGCCCCGTCGCTGCGGGCTGCTCGCGCATGGGGTCGACGCGGATCCCCGCCGGGGCGCGGAGGCCGACATCGCCGCCCCCGACAACCACCGCCTCGCGTCACCCCTCCGCTGCGTGCACGTCACGCCGGAACCGACCTGCGCCGGCCGGGCGACTACCATCGCCCTGCCACCCCCGCCCACCTGAAGGAGACCGCGATGCCGGATCCCGCCGCTGCGCCGCTCGTGCGTATCGTCGTGGTGGACGACCACGAGGTCGTGCGGCAGGGGCTGGTCTCCCTGCTCGAACGACGGGAGGGGTTCCAGGTCGTCGCGCAGGCAGGGAGCGTGGCGGGGGCGATCGAGGCGGCACACCGGCACCGGCCCGACCTCATGGTCATGGACGTGCGGCTGCCGGACGGGTCCGGCGTCGAGGCAACGAGGGAGATCCGGGCCGCACTGCCGGCCACGAAGGTCATCATGCTCACGAGCTACCCCGCCGAGGACGCGGTCTTCGGCGCGATCGTCGCGGGCGCCAGCGGCTACCTCCTCAAGGGGGTCCGCGGGCGCGACATCGTGGCCGCACTCGATGCGGTCGGGCGGGGGGAGGCACTCCTGGACCCCGCCGTGACCGAGCTTGTCCTCGACCGCATCCGGGGTATCGCGAGCGGCGGCGACCAGGACGGCCTGACGCAGCTGACGCGCCAGGAGCGGGCGATCCTGCTCGGTCTGGCCGACGGGAAGACGAACAAGGAGATCGCGGCGGAGCTGTTCCTCTCGGACAAGACGGTCAAGAACTACGTGAGCAGAATCCTCGCCAAGTTGAGCCTCCAGCGGCGGGCTCAGGCGGCGGCGTTCATGGCTCGCCACGATCTGCCGGAGGGTCGATAGGCCCGCCGGCCAGTCCCGCCACGACAGCCCGGGAAAGACGAAGCCGGCTGGCCCAGCGGGTCAACCCGTCTCCCTGTTTTCCGCACGGACACAGCCTCGAGATCGGGCCGGCTGCCCGATCGAGCGGCTGGACGCAGCGGATGGACGCCCGTCACCCCTGCACCACTACGGCATTCGCGCGCCGCGCAGCGTCCACCAGGCAGGATCGGTCCCGCCGGGGAATCTGGTGACGCGCCATTCGGTTCGACACGCGAGGCACCAGAGGCCGCCGAAGCGGTCACCGTCGACGGCGACATCGGGAGACATGCACGCCGGGCATGCGTGCGGTTCGGCCATCCACGCGCGATATTGGGCCTGCGTGACGTCCCCGCGCCGCTGTCCCGACGTGGGTTCGTCCGCCCCAGGCAACACGCGATGCTGGAACTGACCTGCCGCCCTGCGGGCGCGGTGGACGTGCGGACTCAGGATGCGGTTGGTCACCATGATCTCCGCAGGACGTCGACGTCCGGTGCCAGCGCCGGCTCCGGCTCGGCGGCGACTCCACCGGGCACTACCACGAGCGGCTCCCGAGCACCTCGATCAGGAGGGCAAGACCGAACCCCGCGAAGATGGCGATTCGCCAGACCTGGCGCGCGGAGGAGGCGCGGGCCGCTGAGTGCGGCGTGATGCCGGGCCCTGCCGACACGCCCCCGAGCGTGTTGGGCGCCGCGGCGCTGCTGAGGACATTCGGGAACACGGTGATCCGCGGGGCCGTCATGGCACCCTCCTGACGCTGATTGGACGCGGTCCCGCGGGGCGTGCCCGCCCGGCGCGACTCATGGGTTGCCAGACATGAACCTGGCACTGCCTGATCGGGCCCACGCGAGGGCCTCGCCGTCGCCGCGGGCCGCCCGGACATGACGCTCGGACTCGACCGCACGGCGGGCGGCCCCCGTTGCAGCGGACAGGAAGGGGGATCGGCGCCGGCTAGCGGGGGGCGCCAGCACGGCGAGGCCGTTCCGGGAGAGGACCGGGCTGGAGTTCATCAAGGCTCGGCCCGCGCTCAGCGCGCGGCACCATCGACCGCGCCGGCCGTCCGCGCCTGCACCTTGATGTGCCGCACCTCGGCCTGCTCGACCTTGGGGATCGTGAGCGTCAGGATGCCGTTCTCGAAGTCCGCCACGGACCGCTCGGGCTCGAAGCGGTCGGGCAGCCGCAGGGCCCGCTCGAATGCCCCGGCATACAACTCGCGCCGGTGATACTGGGTCCCGGCTTCCTCTGCGGCCTTGTACTCGCCGCTGATCGTGAGAGTGTCGCCGTCGATCGCGATGTCGACCTGGTCGGGCTTCACGCCGGGTAGTGCGGCCCTGACCACGAGCGCGGCGGCGGTTTCGTAGACGTCGAGCGGCAGCCAGTGCCGCGCGGGTTGAGGGCTGCCTTCATCGAGGAGCCAGTTCATCGCCTGGCGCAGGGGCACCGTATCCGTGAACGGATCGCGCGGCATGAGCGTCATGGATCCATCTCTCTGGTCCTGCCGCTTCGGGCAGGCCCGTCGGGCTCAGCCGGCAAGGCTCGTCAGTCTGGCGAATCGTTTGTTCTGAACCGTCTATATCGTATGGTATGCTCTGCACTATGTCAAGCGAGCAGCTCACGCCGACCTCGTACCTCGTCCTCGGGCTCATCGCGCGCGAGGGCCCCTCCACCCCCTACGAGCTGAAGCGCCACGTGGCAGCGACGCTGGGCCATTTCTGGTCGTTTCCGCACTCCCTGCTGTACGGAGAGCCTGCCCGTCTGGCCGAACTCGGGCTGCTCGTCGAGCGGCGCGAAGTGGACGGCCGCCGGCGCCGCATCTTCAGCATCACGGAGGCCGGGCAGGCAGCCCTGCGTGCCTGGCTCGGACGTCCGTCCGGGGAGCCGAGTGAGCTGCGTGACCCCGGGCTCCTGCAGCTCTTCTTCGCTGATCTCGGGCCGCCCGAGGCGCGCGCCTCGATCGCCTCCGAGCAGCTGGCCGTCCACCGCGCCAGGCTGGCTGATTACGAAGAGGACCAGCGACTCGGGCCGGCGGAGCCGGCCCCGGGTCCCGTCGGGAGCACCGTCGAGCGCTGGCGCGGGGAGACGGTGCGCATGGGTCTCCTCTATGAGCGTGCCGCAGTTGACTTCTGGGAGGGCATCGTTGAGAGCGCCGGTCGTTCCGGCGATGCCGCTCCGGCGCGGGCGGACAACGCCCGCGTCAGCTGGTGACCGAGGACGAGCAGGGCGGTTCAGCAGGTCATCGCGCCTCGCCGTGACACGATCGGTCGTGACGAGGCAGCACTCCGCCCGCGATCATCTCCGGGAGAGGAGACCGCGCGAACCCGTCGCGAGGTGCACCACGTAGACGACCGCGATCGCACCGAGCGTGGCGATCACGATGCTCTCGATGTTGATGCCGTTGACGGACCCGAGCTTGAGCACAGTCGTCGCGACGAACCCTCCGACGATGGCACCGACGATGCCGAGCCCGAGCATCATCAGCAGGCCCTCACGGGCGCGCATGAGGTGGCTGGCCAGGAACCCGGCGATGGCGCCGACGACGATCCAGGCAACGATGCCCATTCGAACCGATCCCTTCCATGTTCGCGACGGCAGTTGCGGCCGCCGCGGCCTGCGGACGATGCCCCGCCCGCTTGGGGACCAGGGAGCCGTCGCTCGCTGGTCGCAGGCCGACTTGCGCCGGACCGATCCCGACGGTCCGGCCGCGGATCATCGATCAGCCCGAACGCGGATGACCCGCAGCGAGCGTCGACCCGCGAGCAGGGTGAAGGCTGCGAGGAAGACCCCGACGAGGACGACCGGCGTCGAGCCGGACCCCGGGAGATCAGACGGTGGCAGCGTGGTCGTCGGTGGGAGGGTCGCCGGCGCGGTCGATGCCGCGGCCTGTGATGCGGCGGGGCTTGCGCCGGCGCTGGCCGAAGGGGATGCGCCGGGGGTGGCC
>JAKAAV010000268.1 GCA_021802185.1 Chloroflexota bacterium
AGCTGGGCAAGATCCTCTCGAGCGCAACCGCATTCGTGTTCGACGCATCCGACCAGATGCCGACCCCGATGCAGACCGCGTTCTACCAGGGCCTGCTCCAGTACATCCAGAACCCCAGCCAGCTCGGCTCCATCCTGAGCCACCTCGACTCGGTGCAGTCGAGCTCCTACGGCGGCTGACCGCCGCTCCACGCTCTTCCGGTGACGGAGCGGACGGGCAACCGTCCGCTCCGTACCGCTCAGAACCGGAGGTGAACCGATGGATCCGCGACTGATCACGGCAGTGATCGTCGTCGTCGGCGTTCCCGCGGTCCTGGTCGGCTACATCGTGGCGACCGAGCAGCTCCTCCGGCTTGCCCCCGAGCGCGTCAAGCCACGAATCCGGCCCTGGCTGTGGCTCCTGCCGGCGTTGGCGTTCCTGTTCGTATTCCTGGTGTACCCGACGATCAGGACGTTCATCTACAGTCTGCAGAACGCGGCGGGAACCGAGTGGGTCGGGCTCGCGAATTACTTCTGGTTCTTCGGCAGCAGCGGTGCCCTGGGCGCGCTGCTGAACAACGTCATCTGGGTCGTCCTGCTGACGGTGCTCGTGCTCGGCTTCGGGGTCCTGATCGCCGTGCTCGTCGACCGCGTGCGCTACGAATCGGTCGCCAAGTCCGTCATCTTCCTGCCGCTCGCGATCAGCGGCACCGCGGCGAGCGTCATCTGGCTGTTCATGTTCTCGTATCAGCCGCCGGGCGTCCCGCAGACCGGCACATTGAACGCCATCGTGACCTCGGTCGGCATGGGCCCGGTGACGTACCTGCAGACGAGCGCGTTCCGCTTCAACACCATCATGCTCATCATCGTGATGGCCTGGATGTGGACCGGCTTCGGCATGGTCATCATCTCGGCGGCGCTGAAGGGGATCAACCCGGAGCTCCTGGAGGCCGCCCGGGTCGATGGCGCGACGGAGTGGCAGGTCTTCCGCAGAATCACGTTCCCGCTGCTCGCGCCCACCCTGGCGGTCGTGTCGACGACCGTGATCATCACGGCTCTCAAGACGTTCGACATCGTCTACGTCATGACGAACGGGGCCTACAACACGAACGTCATCGCCAACGAGATGTGGCAGGAGATGTTCAACTTCGGCAACTTCGCACATGGCAGCGCGGTCGCGATCATCCTCATGTTCGCGATCATCCCGGTCATGGCGTTCAACATCCAGCGCTTCCGCGCGCAGGAGGCGATCCGATGACCAGCGTCGCGGCCGCCAGGCCCGCAGCCCGCTCGTACGCCGGCGCCTTCCGGCGGCGTCTCGGCACCCTGCCCAAGCACGTCGTGGTCATCGGGCTGATGGTGCTCTGGCTGGTACCGACCATCGGCCTCTTCGTGAATTCATTCCGGCCCGCCGCGGCAGTGCAGTCCAGTGGCTGGTGGAACTTTCTGGCGCACCCCTCGCAGCTCACGCTCTCGAACTACCAGTACGTTCTCGCGCAGGGCGGGCTGCTGCCCGCTTTCGTGAACAGCCTCTTCATCACCATCCCGGCCACGATCATCCCGCTCTTCGTCGCGGCCTTCGCCGCCTACGCCTTCGCGTGGATGAAGTTCCCGGGCAAGAACGTCCTGTTCGTCGCGGTCGTCGGCCTGCTGGTCGTCCCGTTGCAGACGACGTTCATCCCGATCCTGCAGCTGTACGGCACCTTTGGGCTGAACGGGCAGTTCCTCGCCCTGTGGCTCGCCCATACCGGCTACGGGCTGCCGTTTGCGGTGTACCTGCTGCGCAACTTCATGGGCTCGCTTCCCTCGGAGGTCTTCGAGTCGGCCGAGATCGATGGCGCGAGCCCGGTGACAGCGTTCTTCCGCCTCGCGCTGCCGATGAGCGTGCCGGCGATCGCGGCGCTTGCGATCTTCCAGTTCCTCTTCGTGTGGAACGATCTGCTCGTCGCCCTCATCTACGTCGGCGCGACGAACCCGGACAACGCCCCGCTCACGGTCATCCTGGCGAACCTCGTGAGCTCGCTGGGGAGTGGCTGGTGGTACCTGGCGGCAGCGGCGTTCATCGCGATGTCGGTGCCGCTGGCAGTGTTCTTCGCCCTGCAGCGCTACTTCGTCCGGGGCCTCGTGTCGGGGTCGGTCAAGGGCTAGCGGGAACGTCCCGGGCCGCCGGGTCGGGAGGCCGGAACGCGCGCCCGTCTGTGGCGGCCCGCACCGGGGCAGGGAGGCGCCATGGACCAGGCGGCGCGAATGAAGGGCACCCCGGACGGCATTCGGCTCTGCGCCGGCGACGCGTGCGCGACGATCGCACCGTCGGAGGGAGGACGGTTGGTCTCGCTGATGGTGGGCGGCCACGAGCTGCTCGTCACGGAGGGCAACGGTCCCTATGCCCGGGGCATGTTCCCGATGGTCCCGTACGCCGGCCGGATCCGGCGCGGCGAGCTTCACTTCCGCGGCCACACCTACCACCTGCCGATCACCATGCCACCGCACTCCATCCACGGCACCTTGACGAACGTGGCATGGGACGTTTCGGCGCGGGGCCCCCACTCGGTGCGGCTGAGCGCGCGGCTCGGCCCGCCGTGGCCGTTCCGTGGTCGCGTCGAGCAGCGCTTCCGGATCGATCCCTCGACGCTGTCAGTGGAGCTGGAACTCGACGCCGACGAGCCGATGCCCGCCTGGATGGGCTGGCACCCATGGTTCAGGCGGCACGTGGAGGGAGTCGAGGAGGACCTGGAGCTGTCGGTCGACCCGGGCACGATGCTCGCGCGCGACAGCGAGGGCCTGCCGACCGGGAAGCGGGAGCGGCCGAAGCCGCGCCCCTGGGACGACACGTTCACCGACCTGTCGGGGCCCCCGCGACTGCGCTGGCCGGGGCTGATCCGCCTCACCGTCGAGTCGGCCTGCCGCTGGTGGGTGATCTATGACGAGCAGCCGCACGGGCTCTGCGTCGAGCCGCAGACGGCGCCTCCGGACGCGGCCAACTTGACGCCGGACGACG
Organism: Chloroflexota bacterium; assembly: GCA_021802185.1. GTDB lineage: Bacteria > Chloroflexota > Limnocylindria > Limnocylindrales > CSP1-4 > JAJYNJ01. The sequence continues at coordinate 2,977 of JAKAAV010000268.1, forward strand.
TGCTGGTCGAGCCGGGCCACCCGCTTCGGGCCGCCATGACGGTGCGGTGGGAGGTGGAATCGGGGCGCTGATCGTTCGCGTTCCGGGGCGCGGCACAGCGAAGCACGGGAGAAGCGCATCGAGATGTCCGAGTTCCCGCTGCCCGGCGCAGGCCGGGCCGTCGTCGCCGTCCCTCCGCCGGGCAGGGGTCCCGGCTACTGGGCGGGCTGCTCGAGCAGCGTTCTGGACGACGACGGATCGTTCCTCGTCGCGTACCGGATGCGGATGGGCCATGCCGGGCGGGGCTTCACGATCGTCTCCCGCTCGCCCGACGGCGAGCGGTACGAAGAGGTCGCGCGGCTTGAGCAGGCCCGCTTCGGCGCCGCCTCCATGGAACGTCCCGCCATCGTCCGCACCGACGACGGCCGGTGGCGCCTGTACGTCTGCTGCGCCACCCCGCCACCCAGCAAGCACTGGTGGATCGACCTGCTCGAGGCGGACGACCCGTCGGGGTTCGCGACGGCCGAGCGCCGCACCGTCATGCCCGGCGACGCGCACACCGGCGTGAAGGACCCGCTGATCCGGCGGCTGGGCGACGGCTGGCAGGCGTGGATCTGCTGCCATCCGCTCGACGAGCCCGGCGAGGAGGACCGGATGACGACGGCGTACGCGACGAGCGCCGACGGCGTCCACTGGGAGTTCCAGGGCCAGGCGCTGGCGCCGCGACCGGGGACGTGGGACGCGCGGGGGACACGCGTCACCGTCGTGCTCCCCGACGGGCGAGCGGCGTACGACGGGCGCGCGACGAAGGAGGAGAACTTCTTCGAGCGCACGGGCCTCGCCCGGCTGACCGGTCGGGCGCCGGGCCAGCTGGAGCAGATCGCCTCGGGCCCGGTTGCCGATGTTCGCTATCTCGACGTCCTTCCCCTGCCGAACGGGGGGTACCGCATCTGGTACGAGGCGCGCCTGCCCGACGAGAGCCACGAGCTGCGGACGGAGTTCGTGCCGGCCTGAGCACGTCGCGGCGCCGCGCGGCTACGTGCGGCGTGTCCCCCGCCGGCTCCTCGGGCAGT
>JAKAAV010000269.1 GCA_021802185.1 Chloroflexota bacterium
CGCGCGAGCGCGGGCGGTCACCTCGCCCGCGGGGCCGAGCAGCGTTCCGTCGAGATCGAGCGCGACCAGACGCGGTTCCGAAGATCGCAAGAGACACCTCCAGGTGCCCGCCGCAGCGGGCCGTTCACATCCAGCCACCCCCATCCTGACTCATCGGGGTCAGGGACGTGTGAGCGCCACGTCAAGGAACGGTGTGAACTGAGTTTCGGGCGCCGCGCGAGCGCCGGCGTCCGGCTGAAGCCGCGGCGGTCGGTGGTTCGGACACCGCGGCGGTCGGTGGCTCGGACACCGCGCCGGTCGCCGCACCAGGCCACCACATGACACGCGTACGTCGTCGGGACCGCGCCGCCCTGCAGGGCACGCGCACCTCGGCGTCGCGTTACCCTCCGGCCATGAGTGCCGAACCGTCCCCCGGCGTCCCCTCTTCCATGCCCGTCGCGACAGACTCCCGCGCAGCCACCGCGGGTCCCGCCCCGGGCGCTCCGGGTATCCCGCCGACCTGGTCGAGCAGCGCGAAGGACGCCGTGGGCACGTCCCATTACGCCAGCCGCGTCTGGTTCACCGTGGGCCACGGCATCCTGAACGAGGTCTACTGGCCGCGCGTCGATCGCCCGCAGATCCGCGACCTCGGGTTCATCGTCGCGGACGGCGCGGGGTTCTGGAGCGAGGTCAAGCGGGACTGCGAGCCCGATGTCGCCTACGTGGAGCCCGGGATTCCCGCCGTCGTCGCGGTTCACCGTCACCCGCGGTACGAGCTCCGCCTCCGCATCTGCGCGGACGACCACGCGGACGTCGTCCGCATCGAGGCGCACCTCCGCGACCTGCGTCCCGAGGGACCCGCGCGGGACGCCAACCCGCTCCGGCTGTACCCGCTGCTCGCGCCTCATCTCGGGTTCTCGGGAACCAACAACCGGGCGTGGACCGGCGAGTACAAGGGCCGGCCGATGGTGTTCGCCGAGGACGCACCGTACGCACTCGCCCTGGCTTCGGATCCGCCGCCGCTGCGGCAGTCCGTCGGCTACGTCGGCCGGTCCGATGGCTGGCAGGACCTGGCCGCGAACGGCCGAATGACGTGGACGTACGACACGACGGACGCGGGCAACGTGGCCGGGATGACGGAGATCCAGCCCGTCGACTCGACCGCGCACGTCGTGCTCGCGTTCGGATCGCGGCCGGAGGAGGCCGCGCTGCAGGCGGCGTCGGCGCTCGTCGGGCCCTTCGAGCCTGCGTGGGATGAGTACGTGCACAACTGGCACGGGTTCCTGGAGACGTGCACGCGGCCGCCGGACCTCGGGGACGATCTCGGCGCGCTCTACCTCGACTCCGCCGCGGTTCTTCGCACGCACCAGGACCGTACGGCCGCCGGGGCCACCGTCGCCAGCCTGTCGATCCCGTGGGGCAACTCGCGCAACGACCTCGGCGGCTATCACCTCGTGTGGTCACGGGACCTGGTCGAGTCGGCCGGGGCGCTCGTGGCGCTCGGCGCGCGCGCGTCGGCGCGCAGGACGCTGGCGTACCTGGTCGCGACGCAGGAACCGGACGGCCACTGGTTCCAGAACCAGTGGGTCGACGGCGTCGCGTACTGGCAGGGGGTCCAGCTCGACGAGTCGGCGTACCCCATCCTGCTCGTCGGCGCGCTGCGCAGCGGCGGCGCGCGGCACATGCACGGCCGGGACGAGGAGGTGTCAGCGTTCGCGAGCCTCGTCACCGGGCCTGCCCTCGACCGCATGATCCACGCCGCGGCGTCGTTCATCGCCCGGACCGGCCCCGCCACCCGGCAGGATCGCTGGGAGGAGAATGCCGGCCTCACGCCGTCCACGCTCGCCCCGGTCGTGGCGGCGCTGGTCGTCGCGGCCGACTACCTGCCCGGCCGCGAGGCGGCATACTGCCGCGAGCTGGCCGACGACTGGAACGCGTCGATCGAGGACTGGACGTACGCGCATGGCACCGATCTCGCCCGGGATCACGGTGTCGAGGGCTACTACGTGCGGATCGCCTCGGCCGAGGTCCTCGCCGGTGCACCCATCTCGACGCCGATCCCGATCCGGAACCGGCTCGCGGGGGGCTTGACCGCGCCCGGCGACCAGGTCCTGGGCACGGACTTCCTGGCGCTCGTGCGCTTCGGGCTCCGCCGGCCCGATGACCCGCGGATCCTTTCGACGCTCGCGATCACCGACGCGACTCTGAAGACGGACACGCCGAGCGGACCCGTGTGGCACCGCTACACCGGCGACGGTTACGGCGAGCATGCGGACGGAAGCCCGTTCGACGGGACAGGGATCGGACGCGCCTGGCCGCTGCTCGTGGGCGAGCGCGGGCACTACGAGCTCGAGGCGGGGCGCGACGCGCGGCCGTACCTCGAGACGATGAGGCGGCTCGGTTCGGCCGGCGGGATGATCCCCGAGCAGGACTGGGACGCGGCCGACATCCCGTCCCGGGGGCTGTTCTGCGGCCGGCCCTCGGGCTCGGCGATGCCGCTGGCCTGGGCGCACGCCGAGTACGTCAAGCTCGTCCGCTCGATCGCACTCGGACACGCGATCGACCGGCCGCAGGCCGCCTGGCAGCGCTACCACGGCGAGCCGCCGCGACCGGTGCGTGACACGTGGCGGTTCGCGGCACCGCGGCCCGCGATGCGCGCGGGACGGACGCTGCGGTTCGAGCTCATGGCACCGTGCCTGGTGCACTGCTCGCTCGACGGCTGGCGCACGACGATGGACGTCGAGGCGCGGGACACCGGGCTGGGCGTGTGGGTGGCCGACGTGGCCGGCTCCGAGGCTCTCGTGCCGGGCGACGCCGTCGACGCGACGTTCTACTGGCCGGGCGCCGACCGGTGGGAAGGCCGCAACGTCCGCGTCGCGGTGATGCCGGAGGCGGCGCAGACTGGGACGGCATCCTGAGCCACCGGCCGCGGTCTCGCCGCGTCTCCCGCGCCGTCCTCACGCCGTTGTGCGCCACCCGAATGCCCGCGTAACGCCCGCTCCGCGCGTCCGGGCATAGGATCGCCCGATGAAGGCGATTGCTGTCCACCCGAAGGTCCCGAACTCCATGCACGTCCGCGACGTGCCGGAGCCGTCCCTGGAGAGCGTCCCTGGCGGACGCGGCGCGCTCGTCGAGGTCCTCCGCGTCGGCGTCGACGGGACCGACCGCGACATCCTCGAGGGCCTGTACGGCGCCCCGCCGCCCGGCGACGACTTCCTGATCGCGGGTCACGAGAACCTCGGGCGGGTCATCGAGGTCGGGCCGAACGCGGGCGACCGGATCCGCAAGGGGTCGCTCGTCGTGACGACCGTCCGCCGGCCGGGGAAGAGCATCTACGACCAGATCGGGATGCAGGACATGACCACCGACGACGTGTACTACGAGCGCGGGATCAACCTGCTCCACGGGTACATGTCCGAGCGCTACGTCGACTCGGTCGACTTCATGGTCCCGCTCCCCGAGAGCCTCGCGGAGACGGGTTGCCTGCTCGAGCCGATCACGGTCTGCGAGAAGGGGATCCGCCAGGCCTACGAGATCCAGCGACGGCTGCGGGTCTGGCGGCCTCGGCACGCGGCCGTCCTCGGCGCCGGCTCGATCGGGCTCATGGCCACGATGCTGCTCCGGCTTCGCGGGATCGACGTCGCCGTGATCTCGCGGCGCCCCGGCCCGTACCTGAACAGCGAGCTGGCGGAGGAGCTCGGCGCGGTCTACGTGTCGTCGTCGAAGACGTCGCTCGAGCAGGCGGCGAAGGACCACGGTCCCTTCGACCTGATCATCGAGGCGACCGGCTACAGCCCGATGGTCTGGCAGGGCGCCGAGATTCTCAGCACGGACGGCGTGCTCGTGGCGGCCTCCGTGACGGGTGGCGACACCGAGGCGACGATTCCGTCCGACAGGATCAACCAGGGGTTCGTGCTCGGCAACAAGGTGCTCGTGGGAACGGTCAACGCGGCGCTCGAGGACTTCGAGCAGGGAGTCGCCGACATGATCGCCGTCGACGCGTTCTGGCCCGGCTGGCTCGCGAAGCTCCTGACGACCTGCGTCG
>JAKAAV010000270.1 GCA_021802185.1 Chloroflexota bacterium
TACGTCGCGGAGTTCGCCGGCATCGTGCTCGGGGCGAGCCTGATCGGCATTCCGGCGCCGGTCGCCGTGGGCGGAGCGTTCGTGCTCCACGCGGTCATGGTCCTATCCGGCAGCTACGGTCGCTTCGAGCGCATGGCGCTCGTGCTGTCGCTCGGGCTGTTCGCGTTCGTGGGACTGGCGCTCGTCGCGCATCCGGACCCGCGGGCGGTCCTCGGCGGGCTGTCGCCATTCCAGCCGTTCGGGAAGGTCGGCTACCTCGATCTCGTCGTGGCGAACATCGGCGCCGTGATCATGCCCTGGATGCTCTTCTATCAGCAGGCCGCCACGGTCGACAAGGGTCTCGGCGTGGACGACCTGCGCGCAGCGCGCTGGGAGACACTCGGGGGCGCGATCGCGAGCGAGGTGCTCATGGGGGCCATCGTCGTGGCCGCGGCCGCCGTGACCGTGGGAAGCGGACCGCTCCGCACGATCGTGGCCGGTGGGCTCGCGCTCCCGTCGGGGCTGGCCGCGCTCGTCAGCGACGGTTGGGGCCCACTCATCGCGATCGGGATGATCGGCTCGGGCCTGCTGGCGGCGATCGTGATCTCACTGAGCTCGGCGTGGGCCTGGGGCGAGCTCTTTGGCTGGCCCCACAGCCTGAACCTCTCGCTGCGGCGTGCGCCCGCCTTCTACGCTCTGTACCTGCTCGAGATCGTCCCGGCGGCGCTGGTCGCGCTGCTGGCCCAGGACCTCGTCGGGGTCGTGATCGCCGCGATGGTCCTCAATGTCGTCGTGCTCGCGATCCCGCTCGCGTTCCTCATCCGCCTCTCGAGTGACCGGTCGCTGCTTGGCGCGCTGGCCAACTCGCGCCGGCGCAGCGTGCTCATGTGGGCCATCACGGGCGGGCTGCTCGCCCTCGGGCTGTGGAGCAGCGTGAGCGTCCTGCACGGGGCTTGAGCGTCGGACGAGTCGCACGTCGCGTGACACCGGAGACCAGGCCCGCCGCGTGGCGCTCAACTCCGTCCTGTTCATCGCGTTGCCGCGAGTCTCCTCCCATACCTCGCCGTCGCCATCCCCGGTCCGTCGCGTTCCTGCTGATGTGGACGATGGTCCCCCCAGGAGGGGGACGCGACGACCGAGAGGGCTGCCGTGGAAGTCCTGAGCGGCGGGAGTGCAAGCCGTGCCGCTGACAGGGGACGGCATCCCCCCGGGCCCGGGAGCGGCCGACGGCTGATCCACGTCGTTCGCGTCCGCCGCCGCTCGCGATCCGTGAGCCTCGCTGTATGCGGTCCCTGTCAGCGGTCGGCGCCACCGACGACGATGTGTGCCCCCGGCTGCAGCATGGACGGCGGATGACGCGGAAGCGCGACGAGCGTCGCGGACACCGCGAGCAGCACGGCGGCCGTCGCGGCGGCCGTCGCTGGGAGGCTGCGCCCGGATATCCGCTGCTCGGCGCGCATCCGCAGGAGCCCTTGCCGAACGAGCGCGTAGAGGGCGAACGCGCCGACGAAGACGAGGCCATGGAAAGGAGGCGCAAGGAGCACGAGCCGCAGCGTCGTGACGGCGAGCACGAGGCCGGTGGCCGACTCGAGGAGCTGGGTAGGCATCCTGCGGGCGCCGATGCGCCGATCCGAAGACCACACCCCCCATCGGGCGTTCGTGCAGCGCCCCGCGCAACAGCCTGTGAGGAAGCATCCCAGCCGCCCGACGGCGACGGCGGCGAAGAGACCGGGAGCGCGGGCATCGAGGTACACCCCGACCGGCAGGTTGAACACGAGCAACGCGGCGAGCGCGGCGATCGGGGCGAAGATGAGGAAGCCGTCGACGGCCCAGCCGGGCCGCCAGACCGGCTCGCCGGGATGCAGCACCGCATACCAGAGCTTCGCCGCGACGAGACCGGCCGCGACCGAGATCAGAGACACCACGAGGAACCTGTCGACCGGCTCCTCCTCATGCGCCAGGACCGCGGCTTGGCCGAGCAGTGCGATGAGCGTTCCGACCACCACGAGCAGCGGCAGACTCCCGGGAACCACCGCGGGGATGCGCGCCAGGGGTGCCGTGGGCGCCCAGCGCGTCCTGACCAACCGGGAGGGGTTCGGCGAGAGCGCCCATCGGCGCCACGACCAGATGGCCGGCTGGAGCGTCGGGCGGAGCGCGCCGCCGCGGTGAGTCCACTGCCCCGAACCGCCGGGAGGCGGTGCGGGGAGGAGCTCGGCGGCCACGGACCATTCTCCGGGCTCGAGGCCATACACCCACGTGCTGACCGAGACGGGACCGCTGCCCGGGACGATCCGGTCGATTCGCTCGTCCTGGACGAAGGCATCGCGCGGTCCGGGCCTCCGGCGCACACCTGCCCGATGACCAGTGAACCGCACGGTGGCCGCGTATGGCTCGCCGTCGGTCCCCGGGTCGAACCACTGGGTGGCCACGAGCGCCTGCGGCTCTGTCTCTGCCGACGTGCCGTCGCCGTGAGCAGGGGATGTTCGACGAGTCACGCGGTCCACCTCATGGTTTGACGCCCGAAGTCGGTCCTGCAGCCATGCGGCTCGGATGGCCGGCTCGACGGACGATCGAGGGGATCGGATTCCCCCCGGCCTTCAACGCATGCCGGATGCGATGCGTGATCCATGCCCGCCAACAGCGTGGGACCCGGAGGTGAGATGGGAGTGAGCGACAGCTGAGGACACCGGGCCTATGGTTTCCCGTATGCGGATCGGAACGCTCGCGCGGCGGCTCTCTCCGACGCGCCCCGCCGGGAGATCCCTGCCCAACGTGCCCGCATCGCGCGCCAGATCGAGGAACTCCGGCACGTGGACAGGCGGCTCGCGGTGCTCTCCGACCATCTCGACGCCGGGCTCTCGCCCCTGGCGGCCATCGTCCTCGAGGAGGAGGCGCCTCATGTGTGACTGCACGCGCGGATCGTGCTGCGGCTTGTCGGCCCGCCCCTGCGGCTGCCGCTGCGACGCGCACGCCCTCGCTGCCGGACCCGCCCGGCGCCAGGCGCGCCGCTCTCGCCCGGTCCGACGATGACGGCTGAGCGTGCCGGCGTGAACCCGGAGATCCACGTCGAGCTGCTCTGGTTCGCCGACTGCCCGAACCACGAGGACGCGCGCCGCCTCCTCCACGAGGTGCTCGACCAGCGTGGAATCCCGGTCACCGTCGAGGACATCGACGCGACGGACCCGGCCGTGGCCGAGCAGTTGCGCTTCCCGGGCTCGCCGACGATCCGTGTCAACGGGCAGGACGTCGCGCCGGGTTTCGTCGATCCTGGCGACTACGCGCCCCGCTGTCGCATCTACTGGACGAAGGCGGGCCCCCGGGGGCTGCCCGAGCGCGCCTGGATCGAGGCCGCGCTCGAAGCTGCAGCTGAGGTGGTGAGGCCTTCGCCCGGTGAGGCCCTTCGCCGGGAGTGAGTCGTTACGCGGGGACGGCCACCTCGATCGAGGTCCCGCCCCGGGGGAGGCTGCGGACGCGGAAGTCGGCCCCGGCAAGCCGGGCGCGCTCCTGCATGCCGACGATGCCGAGCTTGCCTGACGCGAGCAGGTCGGCGGCGGAGGGCAGCGCCCCCAACCCGCGGCCGTCGTCGCGGACGAGGAGCCGGACCGCCCCGGCCTCGTAGGCAAGTCGCAGGCGAACGTGCGACGCCGCCGCGTGCCGCTCGGCGTTGTGGAGTGCCTCCTGAGCGACGCGCAGCAGCATGACCTCGATGTCAGGCTCGAGACGGCGCTCGGGCCCGACGCACTCGAACCGAACCGGCACGGCCGAGCGCTGTCGGCTCGCGCTCGCCTCGGACTCGAGCGCCGCCGCCAGGCCGAGGTCGTCGAGCGCCGATGGTCGGAGCGCACGAGCGATCCGGCGCAGCTCGTCCGCGGCCGAATCGGCCAGATCGCGTGCCTCGGCGGTGACCGCCAGTCGGCGTTCGACGTCTGCCGCCTGCAGCTCGTCGAGCTTGCGCCAGATGAGGACGAGCGACTGGACCGGTCCGTCGTGCAGTTCCCGCCCGATCCGGCGGCGCTCCTCCTCGCGTGCGGCGAGGAT
>JAKAAV010000271.1 GCA_021802185.1 Chloroflexota bacterium
CAAGCCGCAAGTGCCACGCGGACCCGGGCAGGTGACGCCGGGAGGTGGGGTTCTTCTTGCATGGTGCCGAAACCGCAGACGCCGCGGCTCGGCCGCGAGCACGAGGAAGCCCGCGCGAGCCGGGGGCGCCCGCCGGGCTCGCCGGGGACGTGAAACCGGCGAGGCCGCCGCGGACAATACAAGGCATGCGAGGCGATGCCGGGGGCGAGCCGCAGCTCTGGCCGCTGGCCCGGGACGGGGATGCGCAGTCGTTCGCAGCGGTGTTCGACCTGCACCGCGACCGGGTGTTCCGCCACGCCCTGCGGCTGCTCGGCTCGTGGCTTGACGCCGAGGACGTGGCGGCGTCGGCGTTCCTCGAGCTGTTCCGGCGGCGCGACAGCGTGCGCGTGGTCGGCGGGTCGGTGCTGCCGTGGCTGCTCGTCACGACGGCCAACCTGTCGCGGAACGCGGCCCGGGCGCGGCGCCGGCACCGCGACTTTCTCGCGCGGCTGCCCCGCGGCGGCGAGCCGGCGTCCGCCGACGAGCCGCGGACCCTCGACCTCGACCCCGATCTCGCCCGGGCGCTGCGGAGCCTGCCGGAGCAGGACATGGCGCTGCTCGGCTCGCGCGGGGCCTCTCGGAACTTGACAACCTTGCCTAGCCTTCTACCATGCGGGACATGGTAGCTGCCGACGCATCACGCGTGATGACGGAGCTCCGCCGCGGCGTGGTGGAGCACTGCGTGCTCGCCCTCATTGGGGAGGGTGAGTCGTATGCGTTCGACATCGTGAAGGTCCTGGCCGCCCGCCACCTCGTGACGAGCGAAGGGACGATCTACCCGCTCCTTGCACGGCTTCGCCGGGACGGCCTCGTGGCCACGAACTGGCGCGAGTCGAACTCGGGGCCTCCGCGGCGCTACTACCGACTGACCGACGACGGTCGGCGGGCCCTCGATGTGTTCGTCGCCGAGTGGTCCGCCTTCAGGACGGCGGTGGATGCGCTGCTGAACGCGCGCGTGGCAGCGGAGGTGCGTGATGGACGCTGAAGGGCTGATCCGCGAGTACCTCGATCGCCTCGGGACGCTCGCGCGCGAGCGCACCCCCGAGCAGGCCGAGGAGATCGTCGCCGGCGTGCGGGAGCACATCGAGGCGGCGCTCGCGGAGGCCGGCCGGCGAGACGAGGCCACGGTCCGGACGCTCCTCGATGGCCTGGGCAGTCCGGAGGCGATCATCGCCGCGGGGATGTTCGAGGACGACCAGCCTTCCACCGCAGCGACCGCGATCCGAGCGGGGACCGACGCGCGGGGGGCGTACGTGGGGGGGACGGAGATCGTCGCCCTGTTGCTCATCGCGTCCGGCCTGCTGCTGCCATTCGTCGGACCGCTCTTCGGGCTCGTGCTCATCTGGGTGTCGCAGCGATGGACGATCCCGGTGAAGATCGGCGCGTCGCTCGTCGCCCTCGTCCTGCTGGCGCTCCCGCTCGGCGTCCTCCTTTCCGGGCCTCTGTCGACCAGCAATCTGTCGACCAGAACGCCGGTCGTCATGTCGGAAGCCCCGGTCGCCCCCTCGCCCATCCCGATCGCCTCGTCGCACTGAAGCCGACCGCCGCGGCCGTTGCTCGGTGCCGCGCGCACCCAACAACAACACCCGCTCCGGCAGGAGGTGGAGCTACAGCTACCGGTTGGTCGTATGGCGCGCGAGAGCGGCGACGGTCCATGCGTCACCCTGAACGATCACGACCGCGTCTGAGCGGGCCGCGATCCCCGATTCGGTCTGGACGCGCGACAGCAGGTGCTTCACCGACAGAGGCGACGCGCGAGATCCGCGCACTGGCCTCGACGCCGTCGCCGAAGCCCGCGCGGAACGGCATCCTACCGCTTACCCCTGACCTGCTCCGTGCGCTTCGGATGGCCGGGCGACGCCTCGATGATCCAGACCGTCCGGCTGGCCTGATCGATCGCGTAGAGGATTCGAGCGCCGCCGGTCAGCTCGTGTTGCCACTGCTCGAGCGTCCTGCCGCCGATTGCAGTCGTGCTCTCGCTGCCTCGAAGTTGGTGTTGTCGCTCGGAATGCGCAGTCGGATCGCTCTCGAGCTGCTCGAACGCTTTCCGTGTTGGACCAGGAAACTGGCTAACGAGCTGTTCCCAGCCGTCCGCGGCGCTGTTCCCGTCGAAGCGGAGTGTCCAACCGCCAGAGGGCGGTGGCGGCGGAACTCGTCCGCCGCGCTTCCTCGCCACGGAGCGCGTCAGTCGGTGGGACGAGCGACGATCGCGCCTGCGCCGGGGTGGTCGCGCCGCATCGCGGCGGCGAGCCTCGGGTCGGCGTGCACGAGAGCCGTGTTCTTCCACTCGTGCAGCAGCACTGAGACAGGCGCCAGTGTTCCCAGATCGATGGCAGCGGCAGTCGTGGAGACGAACTCGGCGGCGAACGTTTCACGGTCCCTCTTCGGCAGGAACGCCAGCCAAGGCAGGACCGAGGGGTCCGACAGCCTTCGGAGCACGGCGGCATCACCGATGACAGCGGAGAGCAGACGCGCGAGCACGTCAATGCTCTCGACGAGCTCCTCACGCCGCTCAGCGGTTCCGATGACGAGGTCCGGTCCATCACGCCGTTCAAGGAGAACATCGGACTCTGCGGCTTGGTCCGCCACGCGCTTGGCGTCGCGCTGAAACGAGCTCCAGGTCGTTGATGGGATGGCGTTCGCTGTGATCATGCTGGGATCATAGTTCAGAACAATATCTGAAGTCAAGTTCGCTGTCGTGGCCCCCATTGAAGTGATCGCCCGGTCCACCTCCTGCCGGAGTGGAACAACACCTCGTGCCGCACAGGCAGGCTCGGTTTGACGCCGCGCCGCGTGCCGAACGGCCCATTGACGTTCGATCGAAAGCGATCGACTGTCGATCTATGCACAGGCTCGCCGTACGACTGCTCCGCGTCGCGCTCGTGGTGCTCCTGCTCGGATCCGTGTTCGCGCAGGTGCTCGTGCCCGTGTTCGGGAACATGGAAGGGAGGGTCTTCCCGCAGCTCACGTACCTGATCGTCCCGTACTCGGCCGCCGGCATCATCGTCATCGCCTGCGGTCAGGCCGCGCTGCTAGTCGTCTGGCGGCTGCTCTCCCTGGTCGAGGGCGAGGTGATCTTCACCCGCCGCGCGCTGCGCTGGGTCGACGCGATCACGGCCTGCGGGGCGGTCGCCACGGTCCTGAGCGCGGGCGTGCTGATCCACCTGATCGCCTTCGTCGGCGCCCACAATGCCACCCTCGTCGCGGCGCTGGCCGTCGTCCTCGCCGGCGGGCTCGCGTTCGTGCTCCTCATGGTCGTCATGCGGGGCCTGCTCGAGTCGGCGATCGCGGCCCGCACCGAGCTCGACGAGGTGATCTGATGGCCGTCCTCGTCGATCTCGACGTCATGCTCGCCCGACGCAAGATGTCCGTAGGCGACTTCGCCAAGGCCGTCGGCATCACCCCGGCGAACGTCGCCGTGCTGAAGAACGGGCGTGCTCGAGCCATCCGGTTCACCACCCTCGACTCGATCTGCCGTGTGCTCGACTGCCAGCCAGGCGACATCCTGCGCTGGACGGCCGATCCGCGCTGACAACGAGGAGATCGCGGCGGAGAAAGCGGGCACGGGACGGAGCACGAGGAGACATCTGATGCGTTCCCCTCTCGTGGCAGTGGCGCTCGGGTTCGCGGTCGCAGGCTGCACGGGTTCTCCGATTGCGGGCACCGCGACCGTCAGCGGGACCCTCGTCGGCTCCGACGGCTCCTGTCTCTACGTCCAGGTGCCGAACGCGAACGGCACTGACGTCTACTGGCTCCGGCACCTGCCGTCCGGCTACGTGGCGGACGAATACGGACTTGGCACACCTGACGGGAGCCGCATCCGGATGGGGGATTCGCTCACGGTTTCCGGAGCTCTGTCGTGGGAGCCCTTCGACCGGCACTGCGCCGGCGCGCACACGCTCGACGTGACGGTGGTCAGGTAGGCGCCTGTCCTGACCCCCTGGCAGCGGCTCCCCGCGGCCACTGTT
>JAKAAV010000272.1 GCA_021802185.1 Chloroflexota bacterium
CGTGACGAAGGGTGCGCCGGAATCGGTGGTCGCGCGGGCGAGCCACGTGCGAGAGGACCACACGACGCGGCCGATCGAGGCCGCCGAGCATGAGCGCCTTGCGAAGCTCGTCGACAGCGCGTCCGCCGACGGGTTCCGGCTGGTGGCGCTGGGATCGCGAGCCCTCGGGCCGGACGAGCTGCGCGCGCCCGCAGCGGGTGGTGCGGCGGCCAGCCTCGACGATGCGGCGCGCCTGGAGCACGACCGGGCTGGTTCATCGAATCGCTGTTCACGCAGGTTCTCGTCGTCCTCGTCATCCGCACCCGGCTGAGCCCGTTCTGGCGGAGCCGGCCCAGCCCGCAGCTCGCGGCGGGCATCCTGGCGGCCCTGCTGGCCGCGGTGATCGTCCCCCTGAGCCCGCTCGGTGACGTGCTGGGCTTCACCCGGACGAAGGCTCGCCGCGAACAGCCACGCTCAGACGGCCTTGCCGGAATGCGCGAGTGGGCCGGGAGCCGCGACGCCGTACGAGGCAGGGCGGGGAGCAGGGCGATCGGGCCGTGCCGCACGGGGTCGCGGAGAGCCGCCGCGTCCACCGGGCGGGTGTTCCGCTACCCGGCGTGCCTTCGGAAGAACGACCAGATCTCGCTCGTCGCGTCGACGTCGCGGCTCGTGGCGCCAAGGAGCAGCCGCGTGAGCAGGTTCCCGTGGCCGCCGGGCCACGTGTGGCCTGCGCCGCGGAGCGTGTAGAGGACGACCTCGCCCGGGGCCGCCTCCGCGCCGTAGCCCAGGGTCGTGACGCGCGGGGAGATGGACGCCTCTCGAGCCCGGGTCCCCGTTCCGTTCGCGATCGCCCAGGCCCGCGCCGCGTCCGGCACGCTCCCGCGCCACTCGGGCCGGCCACCACCGCCGTACCGGTTCAGCCGGTCGGCGGTGCCGTGGAAGGCGATGATCGAGACGGGCCGTCCCGGGGTCCGGCCCGGGGCGCGCAATCCGGCGACGGCGCCGACGACCGCGACCGCGTCGGCCCGTGCGGCCGCCACGTGGCAGGCCATGCGCGCGCCGCCCGACAGGCCGGCGAGGAGGACCCGGCCCGCGAACGGGTACGCGCCGCGCAACTCGTCGATGAGGTCCGACAGGAACGCGAGATCCGCGTCGTGGTCCCACGCCCAACCCGCGCCCATCCGGATGCCTCCTCGCGGAAACGCCACGAGAGCGCCGACCGACGCGAGACGCCCCATGCCGCTGATGAGCGCCTGCTCCTCCGGATTCGACCGACTGCCGTGCAGGCTGAGGACGATGCCTGCCGGGACGCCTGCCGGGGCTGCCACGACGACTCGCTCCGAGTGGTGCAGCGTGGGCTGGCCGAACGACGTCACGGGTGCCTCCCTCAAGCGATCCGCCTCGCGATCCCCGGCGCGTGCCGAGTACCCGTGGATGCTATCTGCCAGGGACGATCCGCTCGAGCGAGACGTCTGGCCCGCTGGCAGGCTCGTAGCGCACGTACCAGTCTCGGTCCGGTCCGAGGAACCTCGATGACACCGCCGGCCACCGCGGCGCTGCGCCGAAGACGGGTTCGGGCGGACACGCGCCGCGATCCCCGACGGCCTCGTCGCGCCGGCGGCGCACGCGGTGCTCTCCCGGCCCGGGCCGCGCGTCCCGGACTACACTCCGCCGGTCTCACCCGGCCCGCCCGGTGACGGCGTCGGAGGCCCCGCTTCGGAGGATGCGTGGATGAACGACGCAGCCCGAACGACCATCGACTGGCTGCTGGACTCCGACCCTTCCGTCCGATGGCAGGTCATGCGCGACCTGACGGACACTCCGGCCCCGACCGTCGCCACGGAGCGCGCACGAGTGGCGCGCGAGGGATGGGGCGCGCAGGTGCTGGCGGCACAGGACGCCGACGGGCGGTGGGGCGGAGGCACGTTCTTTCCGCGCGGGATCGGCACCTTCGACACCCTCCACCTGCTCTACCTGCTCGGACTCGACCCGGCGAGCGGGGAGGCACGCCGCGCCATCGCGCCCGTGCACGACGCCGCGCGGTGGGACTACGACCCGAACCTGCGGTTCTGGGAGGGCGAGGTCGAGCCGTGCATCAACGGCCGGGTGGTCGCTCTCGGTGCGTACTTCGGCGAGGACGTGCGCGGCATCGTCGAGCGGCTGCTCACCGAGCAGATGGCCGACGGCGGCTGGAACTGCGAGCAGGAGAACGGGTCGACTCGAGGGTCGTTCGACACGACGATCAACGTCCTCGAGGGGCTGCTCGAGTACGAGCGCGCGAGGGCCGGGAACGGCGACTTGGGACCGCCGGGCGCGCAGGCCGGCGCGCGCCCTCATGGCGCGACCGTGCGGATTGAGGACGTGCGGGCGGCCCGACTCCGGGGTGAGGAGTACCTGCTCGAGCGGCGCCTGCTGCGGCGGCTCTCGGACGGCGAGATCGGGCAGCGGCTCTGGCTGGACGTCGGGTTTCCGTATTCGTGGAACTACGACGTGGTCCGGGTGCTCGACCACTTCCGGCGCGCGCGGCCGGAGCCGGACGATCGGATGGGCGAGGCCCTCGACGTCGTCGAGTCGAAGCGCGGCGCCGACGGGCGCTGGCGGCTCGAGTGTGCGTACCACGAGAGCCTGCAGGCCGACCTGGGCGAAACGGTGGGCCGGCCGAGCCGGTGGGTCACGCTCGCCGGGCTTCGCATCCTCCGGTGGGCCGGGCGCGCGGAGGTGCAGCCGTGACCGACCGCGACAGCCACGTCTCGTCATCGGGTGGACACGCCAGGGGCGCCGTGTCGCCGCTGCTGCCGGCTGCCGTCGCAGCGCTTTTCGACGAAGCGCAGCCGGCCTCGACGGCCTGAACGCGCGCCTTGGACCATCGGCACGCCGGATGGAGCGCGGCGGGGACGGTCCGTCCAGGGAGAAACCCGGTTCAGACAGGGGGGAAGCCATGAACGCACCGATCACCCGGACAGTGGAGGCACCGGGCGCCGTCCTGACTTACGACGTTCGACCGGCCGACTCGACGCAGCCCCCGCTGCTGCTGATCGGCTCGCCGATGGGCGCGGAGGGCTTCACGGCGCTCGGCCGCGAGGTGCTGGCGTCGGCTTCGTCGGAGCAGGCGACGATGGCTGCGGGCGGCGCCTGATCGACCCGGTCGCGGATGCCCGGCCCGGGCGACGGGTCAGGCTCCCCGGCCGACGTCCTCGATCGTCTGGTCCCTCGGGGCGAGCTTCTCGCCGCCGGATCGCTGGACCCGCGCGCGCTCCGCGACCTCCGACGCCAGCCGCTCGACCTCCTCCGCGAGTGCGCGGAAGCGCGGCGAGCCGATGTCCTCCTCGCGCTTCTCCTCCTCGATGTCGCGGAGACGGGCGAGTGCCTCGAGGAGCCGGTCGGAGTTCTCGGCCAGCACGCGGACGCGCTCCGTGCCTGTCGCATCGCCAGCGCCGAGCGGCTGGTCCGTGGCTGCGGCCCGGAACCGACGCCACTCCCGGGCGTCCCGCTGCTCCTCGTACACGACCGTTCCCCCGCGCCGCATGATCTCGCGGCGCACGTCCTCCAGCCGGTCGTCGGTCACGAATGCGACGAGCTGCGTCCCGCTCGGTGACGCGACGACGGGCGTGTCGCTGGGATCGAGCCCGCCGGCGTCCGCGAGCATCACCGCGGCGTCGCGCCCCGCGCCGGGGTCGGAGAACCGGATCACGACGAGGTACATCGACTCCTCCTTCCCCCGGTGGATCGCGCAGCCTACCCGACGCCGCCGAACCTGTCTCCGAAGGGCGTGGGCGAGGCCCCATTACCCGTCGCGGCGCGCGCGCGCGTCGGTCGCGAGGTCGACGAGGACGTATCCGGCGTTCGCCCCAAACCGGCGATCTGGCCTCATGTCGTGTTCGCTTCCTCCCACCCGGGTGTGCGTTCGATGCCGACGCGCCAGCCGCCCGGACGGGGATCGCGCAGCCGGCCTGCCGGCCTTCCGTCCCTCCGGCTGGCCCCACCCCCTCCGCTCCGGACAGCCCGACCGCGGCTCGTCGCGGCC
>JAKAAV010000273.1 GCA_021802185.1 Chloroflexota bacterium
TCGTGCCGATCGTGGCGACGACGGCGGCGGGGACGAAGCCGGCCGCACGGTCCTCGCGGATCGCGGCCTCCAGCGCCGCCACGTCCATGCGGTACTCGGCGTCGACGCGCACCCGGCGGGTCCCCGCCCGACCGATCCCGAGCGTCATCGCGGCCTTCTCGATCGAGCTGTGCGCCTCCTCCGAGGCGTAGATGCGAAGGGCCGGAGCCTGGGCGAGGCCGTTCCCAGCGGCGTCGGTTCCGGGCACCGCCTGTCGGGCGCCGGCGAGGCCGATCAGGCTCGACGTCGACGCCGTGTCGGTGAAGAAGCCGTCGAACGCGGGCGGCAGCCCCAGTCCCTGCCTGAGCCAGCCGATCGTCACTTCCTCGAGCTCGGTCGCGACCGGCGAGGTCCGCCACAGCATCGCATTGCCGACGAGCGTCGCCATGAGCATCTCGCCGAGGATCCCGGGCGCCGATCCGCTGCTCGCGAAGTAGGCGAAGAACGCCGGGTGCTGCCAGTGCGTGACGTTCGGCTCGACGAGGTGGCGGTAGTCGACGAGCACCTCGGCGAGCGGCTCGGGTCGCTCGGGCGGAGCGGCCGGAAAGAGGGCCCGCAGGCCGCCGGGTTCGACGTCGGGCAGGACGGGAAAGCGCTCGACGCCGGCCAGGTAGTCGGCCATCAGGTCGGCAACGGCATGCGCGGCGCGCCGGAACGTCTCGGGGTCCATGTCGCCGTACCCGGACGACTGGGCAGCATCGAGGACACCGAACGCCGCGCGAAGTTCCTCGTCCGATCGAGCGGTCCGAGCGCCGGTTCCGGGGCCGGCGGTCTTGTCCTCCCGGAGGCGACGCTCCTCGATCGATGGCCGCGTCGGATTCATCGGCCGAGTGTAGCCCGCTGCGCGGTAGTCTCCGCGCCATGGAACAGACGCCGTCGCCCTGGAGTGACCCCGAACTGACCTCGCGCCACCGCCTGCCGATGCACGCGGTGCCGCACCATGATCGGGTTCCGCTCGACGGCCGGTGGCGGTTCCAGCTCCTCGACCGCGCCGACTCCGAGCCGTCCGACGCATGGAGTCAGACCGACGTCCCGGGCTGCTGGACCATGCAGGGCTTCGGCGACCTGCCGCAGTACACGAACGTCCTGATGCCGTTCCCCGGGAACCCGCCGGACGTCCCGGAGCACAACCCGACGGGTGTCTACGAGCGGACGTTCGAGCTGCCGGAGGCGTGGGCCGGGCGGCGGGTGGTGCTCCACGTCGGGGCGGCCGAGAGCGTGCTGATCGCCCACCTGAACGGCCGTGAGGTCGGTGTCAGCAAGGACTCGCACCTCGCGGCGGAGTTCGACGTCTCGGGGTTCGTGCGACCGGGCGAGAACACGGTGCGACTGCGCGTCGTGAAGTGGTCGGATGCGAGCTACATCGAGGACCAGGACCAGTGGTGGCACGGCGGCATCACGCGGCCGGTGTTCCTGTACGCCACGGGACGCGTGTACCTGGCGGACATCGCGGCGACTGCGGGCCTGGCCGACGATCTCGCGACGGGCACGCTCGACCTGCGGGTGGACGTGGGCTTCGCGGACGCGCCCGAACGAGGGTGGACCGTCGAGGCGCGCCTGGCCGACCCGGACGGGACGCCGCGGCCCGACGGGCTCCGGCACGCCGAGGCGCCGGTCGCGGGCGAGCCGGTCGAGGGACACGAGAGCCGGGCCGACGCCGAGCCGAGGGTCTACGAGCAGGGGCTGGTGAGCCGGAGAGCGGCGGGGGCGCCGCTGACGCAGATCGAGCGCGACGTGACCTGGCACGCCCTGATCGCGCAACTGCTGCCGCCGCCGGACGGGCGAACGGCGCTCAGGTTCCAGGTCCCCGCGGTGCGGCAGTGGTCGGCCGAGATCCCCACGCGCTACCCCCTGGCGATCACTCTCCGGGCACCCGACGGCACGGTCGCCGAGGAGGCCCGCATCCGGATCGGGTTCCGGCGGGTGGAGATCCGGGGACTCGACCTGCTCCTGAACGGCCGCCGCGTGCTGCTGCACGGGATCAACCGCCACGACTTCGACCGCCACACCGGCCGCGTCGTGTCTGTCGACGACATGCGCGCCGACGTGGTGCAGATGAAGCAGTTCGGGTTCAACGCGCTCCGGACGTCGCACTACCCGAACGATCCCGCGCTGCTCGACATCTGCGACGAGCTCGGGCTGTGGGTCGTGGACGAGGCCGACATCGAGTCGCACGCGTTCTACAGCACCGTGTGCCATGACCCCCGCTATCTGTCGGCCTGGGTCGAGCGGGTCTCGCGGATGGTCCTGCGCGACCGCAACCACCCGTCGGTGGTCCTGTGGTCGCTCGGGAACGAATCGGGCTACGGCGCGAACCACGATGCCGCCGCAGCGTGGGTGAGGCGCGAGGATCCGAGCCGGCCGCTGCACTACGAGGGCGCGATTCGCTTCGACTGGGCGGCCGACCAGCGGGCGAGCGACATCGCGAGCCCGATGTACCCGCCGATCGCGGCGATCGTCGCCCACGCCACGTCCGGGCGGCAGCGCCGCCCCCTGGTCATGTGCGAGTACTCGCACGCGATGGGCAACAGCAACGGGACGCTCGCGGAGTACTGGGACGCGATCGAGTCGACGCCGGGGCTGCAGGGCGGGTTCATCTGGGAGTGGTGGGACCACGGGCTCGATCAGCGTCAGCCCGACGGGAGCGTGCGCCCGGCGTACGGCGGCGACTTCGGCGACCTCCCGAACGACGGGAACTTCTGCATCGACGGAATCGTCTTCCCGGACCGCGCGCCCAAGCCCGCGCTCTGGGAGCACCGGCATCTCGCGTCGCCGGTGCGCGTGTTCGCCACCCCGGCGGAGTTGCGCGCCGGCCGGCTCCGGCTCGAGAACCGGCAGTCGTGGCGGGACCTCGGGTGGCTGCGCGCCCGGTGGGAGCTGGCGATCGACGGAGACGCCGTGGCATCCGGGCCGCTCGCACTCCCCTCGGTGCCCGCCGGCGAGAGCGCGGCCGCCGCGCTCCCGGATTGGAACCCCCCGCCACCGGTCCCCGACCGGGAGCGCTGGCTGACGATCCGGTTCGAGGCGGCGGCCGGGCAGCCTTGGGCCCCGGAGGGATTCGAGGTCGGGTGGGCGCAGCTGGCCCTCGACGAGCCGCCGCGACGCGTGACGACCCGGCCGACGTTCGGCCCCCCCGGGCTCGCGCCCGATGACTCGGCCCCGCCGGCGGGCGACCCGGGCGTGCAGGCCGACCCGCGCACGGAGGCCGGACCGCCCGCCGAGGTGACGCTCGACGCGGACGGCCTCCTCGTGCACCCGATGCTCGCGTCGGCGCCGCGGCTGTCGCTCTGGCGGCCGCCGACGGACAACGACCGGATCGGTGGAATGGCCGCGCGATGGCAGCGCTGGGGGCTCGACCGCCTCGAGCGCACCGTGACGAGCATCGAGCGTCGGCCGGGCGAGACCGAGGTGCACTCGGAGTACCGCACGGGGTCGGGCGCGGTCGTGCGGCACCGGCAGGTGCTGCGCGTGCTCGCGGGCGGTGGCGTGGCCGTCGAGGAGGAGGCGATCGTGCCGCCCATCCTCGACGACCTCCCGCGCGTCGGAACGGTCCTCGAGCTCGTTCCGGGGCTCGAGCGGGTCGAGTGGTTCGGCCGCGGTCCGCACGAGACGTACCCGGACCGCAGGCGGGGCGCGGCCGTGGGCCGGTGGCGGTCGACGGCGACCGACATGACCGTGCCGTACGTGCGTCCGCAGGAGAACGGCGGACGGGCGGACGTGCGATGGGTGCGGCTCGAGCGCGGGGAAGCGGAAGGGCCGGGGCGTGGGGGCGAGCCCGCCGAGCCGGAGGGGCCGGAGCGTGGGGCCCAGGCGCTCCTGCTCACCCTCGACCGCCCGTCCCAGATCTCGGTCACGCACGTCCGCGCGCAGGAGCTGGCGCGCGCCACGCACGACGTGGAGGTGGTCGCGTCCCCCGAGGTGATCGTGCACCTGGACGCGGCGCACC
>JAKAAV010000274.1 GCA_021802185.1 Chloroflexota bacterium
TCGCGCCGCTCCGGACCCCGATGCCGGTTCGCGCGTGCCTTCGCGCCGCCGCGATCATCGGGGGTCCGTCGCCGTGGCCGCGGCAGCGAGACTCACCTCGACGTCCTCCGACGCGCGGCATCCGGCCCGGCATGGCACCATCGCCTCGATGGCCGCCCCGTCGCGCCCGCTCGGCGCCGCACTCGAGACCCGCCGCCCGCGCGCGCTCGACGCCGCCCTGTGGGCGATCGCCCTCGTCCTCGTCGCCGCCGGCGGGATCCAGCTCGCCGCGCTGCTCGACGAGCTGGCGGGGCCGATGTCGGCGGGCATCCACCACGACTTCCTGGCGTTCTACGCCGCCGGGAAACTCGTCCTGGAGGGCCGCCCATCGGAGCTGTACGACGCCGGCGCGCTGACCGCCATCCAGCGAAGCGTGATCCCGTTCCCCGTCGGCGCGAACGGGTACATGCCATTCATCAACCCACCCTTCGCGGCCGTCGCCTTCGCGCCGATCGCCGCGCTGCCGGCGCAACTCGCGCGTGTCGCCTGGGCGGCGCTGAGCCTCGCGATGCTCGTGCTCGCGGGCCTCTGGATGGCGCGTCCCCTCCCCGTGCTCCAGCGCGTCGCGACGACGTTGCTCGTGGCGCTGAGCTTCCCGGCGTACCACTCGCTCGCCGAAGGCCAGTGGTCGGCGGCCATGCTGCTCGCCGGCGTCGCGGCCCTCTGGGCGGCGCGGCGCGGCTCCTGGGGACTGGCAGGCCTCTTCCTCGCCGCGTGGTGGCTGAAGCCTCAGCTCGTGCTGCTGCCCCTCGTTGCGCTGGCTCTCGACCGGCGCTGGACCGCCGTCGGCTGGACCGTCCTCGGCGGCGTGGCGCTCGTCGTCGCGAGCCTGCCCTTCGTCGGCGTCGGGATCTACCTGCAGTACGCCGGCTATCTCGTCGCGGTGGGACTGAGCCACTTCAACGGTGCCGGCGCCGTCGCTCGCTCCGTGTGGCAGGGCGACCTTGCGACGACCGAGGGCCTCAACGGCCTTTTCGTCGGATACCTCGGCCAGGCGCAGGTCACGCTCGTCGACGTCCTGTGGGGAGTCCTCTCGATCGCGCTCGTCCTCCTCTGGCTCGTCGCGGCGTGGTTCGAGCGACCCCGGTTCGACTCGCTGCCCGGACGCCGGATGATCGCGGCCGGCATCGGGATCGTGCTGCTCGTGAACCCGAACCTCTTCATCCAGGACACCGTGCTCGTGTTCCTGCTGCTCCCCGCCCTGTGGCCGCTGCCCGCGGGGACGTACTGGCGCGAGACGATCGGCATGGCCATCCTCGCGGCGGTCGTGCTGCTCGACCAGCCGCTCGGGACCCACCTGTTCACGCTCGCGCTGCTCGCGATCGTCGTCGCGCTGTGCGCGTCGGCGATCGCCTCGAGCCCACGCGGGGTCGCGAACCGAATCCGGGCATAGGCGAGGCGCCGGGCACGGCGGTCGGCTTCGCGGTCGTGGTCGCCGCGCGCGACGCGACGGGTCGCTCAGAGCCGAGCTCGGGCGTCGTGCCCCGTTCGCGCACGCGTGAGGCAGAGGAGTGGCCGGCGTCGAAAAGCCGGGGGCCACCCTTCCTGAGCGAGTCGTCCGGGAAGCGTGTTCGGATGCTCGGGAAACCCGGCCGACCCATCGCACGCGGGCCGGCCGGGTTCCGGGAGTCTCGCCGGGCTAGCTCACCGGCACGGGCGGCTCCGAGGTGATCGTGAAGTAGAGCTTCCCGGTGATCGTCGCTGGGATCAGCAGGTTGGTGGTGTCCGTGCAGACGTCAACGACGGCGTGGATGGGCTGCTGCTGGAGGAAGCTCGACTTGAGGTTCTGGTTCGGTGCAATCTCGGATATCGGCAGCTGCATCCAGGGGTTGAACAGGAAGAGAACAAACCACCCGGCGCCTTCCACGTACAGACGGCACTGCACGGCTCCGGGAGGCACGTTCGTCACGCTGTCGATCTCGATCTCCGTCGCCGTGATCCCGTCGGCTGGGAAGATCGTCTGCGTGTACGCCCCGCAGGTGTTCCCGTCCGTGCTCGTGCACGTCCCGGTCGTGAAGTCCCACTCGCCGTTCCAGCTGGTGCCCTGGGGAGGTCCCGCATTGCCGGCCGGTCCGGCGGGCCCGGCTGGTCCCGCGGGCCCGGTCGCGCCGACGGGCCCGGTCGCGCCGACGGGCCCGGCAGGTCCGGCTGGTCCGACTGGTCCGGTCGCCCCCGGCGCTCCCGTCGGCCCGACTGGTCCCGTTGGGCCGAGCTGGTTCCAGCTGACACTCGCGTCGGTCCCCTTGCAGGTGGCGAGCGGGTTGGCCCCGATCGCGACGTTGTAGAGCGAGCCCTGCTTGGCCGACAGGCACCCCGAGTACGTATTCGGCGGCGGCGCCGCGACGGTGCCGGCGACGACGATGAACACAAGGCCGACCGCCGTCACCACGGCGATGAGCCGATTCGAGAACATCCGCGACCTCAACACCTACTCCACCTCGGTCCCTTCCTGGGCTCCGCTGGCCCCCGGCTCCGCGGGGGAACGCGCCGCAGCCCACTTCCCGGCCCCCTGTCCGCCCTCGCTGTCTCGCCCGACCCGCCCGGCAGCGATTGCGCCGGCCGCTCCCGTCGGCTTTCGCGCCGCCTCGATCCCGCGCTGGAACGTTCGTCGAACAGATCTGGTCGGTGAGCGCGTTCCAGCTCCGCGGCCACCCCTTGCGCAGTTCCGCCAGGTCGGCTCAGTTCAGCGCGTCGACGGTGATCAGGGTCAGATTGGCGGTCATGGCCTGAGTCGTGTTATCCGTGACCACGCAGTCCATCTCGACGGTGCTCCCGCTGGCGGTGAGCGTGACTGCCGAGACCAGCGTGAGGACATCGGTCCCGGAGTTCGTCTGGACGCCGGCACGCGCATTCGGAATCGCGGTCGTGTTGACCGCAAGCCTGCAGTTGCCCGATGTGTTGCCGGTGTCCTCGAGGTCCGCCTGCGCGCTGATCATGTAATTGCCCGGGGGCACCGAGGACAGCGCCACGATGCTCGAGTAGGCCGGAGACTGCCCGACGGCGACGTTGCTCGCCGACGCCAGGTAACCGTGGCTCAGCCCCGACGGCCCCTGCGGCCCCGTGGGTCCCTGCGGCCCCTGTGCCCCCGCTACCCCGGGCGCGCCCTGCGGGCCTGCCGGTCCTGCGACGCCTTGCAGCCCCTGCGGACCCTGCGGGCCAACCTGCCCCTGGACGTTCCAGGCGAGCTCGGTCTGGTTGGATCCACACTTCGTCACGCTCGAGTCGATGACGCTGAGCGCTCCGCCGCTCTTCGTGTAGCAGCCGTGGATGACGCCGGACGCGTCCGGGATCGTCGCGTACGCGATCCCCGCGCCGACGAGGGCGAGACCGAGCGCCGCCCCCAGGGCGATGAGTCGTGTCGTGCGAAATCGCCGTCCGAGCATGGACATCAGCTGGCTCCTTCCCGGGCGCGTTGAGCGCCCGATACGGGGAGGCCGGACAGTGCCTGGTCGCTGTCCGGCCTCGTCCCCCTCGTCATCCCGGCCGGCGGTCCACGCCATCGATCCGACTGCGACCCGGACCGCTCGTGTCCGTGTCGCGCTCGGGCACGATCGCAATCGCCCAGGCGATGCGGTCCGCAGGCAGATCGAGTCGGTCGTTGAGCTGCCGCACGAGCGACTCGTCGGCGGCCTCGATCAGGGAGAACACGACCTGATCGACTGGCATGAGGATCGAAGCGACGTGCTCGATTCGCGTGCCGTCGGCCGTCATGGACTCCGCCTCGGCGTCGAGTCGCACCAGCGCGTCCCGGAGGATCGCCAGATCCACGCCGGGCCAGTACCGCTCGACCAGGAAAGTTGGCATCGGATCGCCTTCGAGCGCCGGGTCCATGGGCGGCGACGCTAGACCCCGGATCGGGGCCTCGTAAGGGGCAACCACCCCGACCTGTGGGTGCGGCACCGCTCCCGATCCCCGGACTCGGATCGTTCAGGGTCA
>JAKAAV010000275.1 GCA_021802185.1 Chloroflexota bacterium
GTCGTGCGGGCCTTCGCCGAGACGATGCGCACGGTCAGGGCGCACCTTCGGCAGGCGGGCAGGCTCCACTACCGCTGGCAGAAGCGGCGCTGGTTTCTCGAGGCGGTCTGGACGTACGCGGCGCCCACACCGCCTTCGCGATGAGTGACGAGTCAGTTCCCGCGTTCGACCTCTATGCCGTGCTGGCCGTACCAGCGGACGCGTCTTCCGGCGCCATCCGCGCTGCCCATCGCGCGCTCGTGCGCCGGACCCATCCGGATATCAATGGCGACCCGGCGGCAGTCGACGCAACGCGCCGGCTCAACATCGCACGTGACTGGCTCTCGGATCCGGCGCGGCGCGCGCGGTATGACGCGTCGCGACATCAGACGGCCAGCGCCGACATGCCACAACACCGGAACCGGCCTCACGGTCCGTCTCGACCGCCGCTCGACCTCAACGCACGCCTCGCCGCGATCGAGCGTTTCGCCGACGAGTGCGAGCAGCTGCGCGCCGAACAGCTGGCACGCGTCGCCGAGGGGTATCGCGCGGTGATGCGGGGTGAGGATCCCGAACTGGCGGCCGCCGCGTGCGCGGTCTTGACGGCCTGTCGTCATGCTCGGCTCGGCGCGATGGTCGATCTGGGAGCCGCGGACGTCTGCGGAAGGCTCGAATTCGCGCGCGGAGAAGTTGCGGCGGCGCCCGTTCGCGGCGCGATCGAGTGGATGGTCGCTGCGCTGACATCCGTCGACCTCACCACCCGCGAGTCGACGCTCGTGCGTCTGCAGTGGCGCGCCTGGACCGAACGTCAGGCGACCTCGCCCCGCCCTGCGAGCCGGTGGCGATGGCGCTGGTCTCCGGAGCGTGACCAGTCGAACGGCGAGGAGGACGGGCATGGGATCTGGTGAGATGCGCGGTCAAAGCCAGGGCGCGATGGAACTCGACGGCAGGCGACCATTCCCCGACGTCATCGAGGTCGTTGTCGAGATCCCCCGCGGCAGTCGCAACAAGTACGAGTGGAACGAGCGAACGGGGACGATCTGGCTCGATCGCGTCCTCTCGTCCGCCGTCTTCTACAACGTCGACTATTCGTTCGTCGAGGACACCCGGGCCGAGGATGGCGACCACACCGACGCGCTCCTGCTCGTGAGCGAGCCCATCCACCCCGGCGTTCACGTGTGGGCGCGGCCGGTGGGCGGGCTCGAGATGACCGACGAGCACGGCTTCGATTTCAAGGTCCTCTGCGTTGCGCTCGGCGACCCCCTGTACGCGCACGTGATCGGACTCGGCGACGTCTCGCCGCATCGCCTGGCCGAGATCGAGCACTTCTTCGCGACCTACAAGCTGCTGGAGGACAAGCAGGTGGACGTCGTCGGCTGGCGCGGGCTCGACGGGGCTCACGAGGTGCTCCGCGCCGATCGCGAGCGGTACCTGCAGGAGACCTCGTCAGCGTCGGCCGCGGGCGCCGACGGGCACGCGGAGGCTCCCGAGCGGATCCGTGGCCGCTGACGCGGTGGGCGTGGCGCGGCTCAACGAGAGCCAGCGTCGCGCACTCGCCGTATCCCTCCGCCGCTTCGAGGAGCGCCTGACGCCGATCGACGACCTGCTCGAGCGCGACGACCCCGTGATCCAGCGGTTGATGGACCTCGTGCTGGCCCTCGAGACTGCGGTGCGCCCCCTCGCTCGCGACAGACACTGAGCGCTGTGTCCGAGACGCCCGATCTTCGGCGGTATGTCCTCGCGCGGCAGGCTGTGACGGACCTCGTGCGGTCGGCGATCGCACTGGCCGGGGACCCCGACGCGCCCCTCGCCGCGGAGTGCCGACACCTGCTCGAGCGACTCGCCGAGAACCGCTTCAACCTCGCCGTCGTCGGCCAGTTCAAGCGCGGGAAGAGCACACTGCTGAACGCGATCGTTGGCCGCGAGGTGCTGCCGGCCGGGGTGATCCCCCTGACCTCGGCGATCACGAGCCTGACGTACGGACCGCGCGACCGCGTGCTGCTCCGGTGGCGCGGGCGAATGCTCCAGCAGGAGGTCCCGCTCCGGCAGCTCGCGGACTTCGTCACCGAACGGGGCAACCCGGGCAACGAGCGGCATCTCGAGGAGGCGATCGTCGAGGTTCCGTCCCCTGCGCTGCGGCGGGGTGTGTGGTTCATCGATACGCCCGGGGTGGGATCGTCGGATGTGTCCAACTCGCAGACCACGCTCAGGTTCCTGCCCGAGGCCTCGGCCGTCATCTTCGTCACGAGCGCCGACGCGCCGCTCGGCGAGGTCGAGGAGCGCTTTCTCGGCGCCGCGCGCGCCCACGTGCGGAAGCTGCTCGTGGTCGTCAACAAGGTCGATCTCGTGGGCCCGGACGAACGAGACGAACTGCTCGCGTTCATCCGTTCGCGGCTGGCGCTGCTGCTCGGCGACGGCGAGGTGGCCGTGCACGCACTGTCCGCCTCGCAGGCGCTGGCCGCCCGCATGGGCGGCGACACCGGCATGTTGAACGTGAGCGGACTGCCGGAGTTCGCTCCTCGACGCGGCCTGGCGATGGTGGTCGGGGAGCGCATCGCGAGCGCGCCGGGGGTCGCGGTGCAGGACGAGCTGTAAGTGCGAGCGGGTCGGGTGTAGATCAGTCGTATTGCGTGGGCTCGAACCACCAGCGCGCGAGGTTGACGTTGTAGTAGCCCTGATCGGTCGTCACCTCGCGCAGCACGTTGAGCTGCGGCGGCAGGCCAGGCTCCGGGGCGTCCTCGCGCTCGAACTCGATCTCGAGCAGCACGATCCCGGGCGGCTGCTCGAACACGTCGAGCTCGAGCGTGTTGCCTGCGTAGGCGAACACGTGGCGCGTCTTGCGGATCGGCCGGCGGTCCGCGTCCGCCTCGGCCAGCAGCCGCGTGTACTCGGCGAGATCGATGCGGCGCTCGCGCTCCTCGCGCACGATCCCGGACAGGGCCGCCTTCTCGGTGTAGGTGCAGTCGAGGCGCCCGTCGCGCTCACTCCGGCGGATCCGGCGGACGGGGGCCGACGGTGTCGGCCGCAGGTACACCTGCTCGATCCGGATCGGGTGCGCGCCGAGCGAGGCGAGGTCGGCGTCCGACGGCGGCTCGGCAAGCAGCCACTTCCGCTCGATCTCGAGTCCGCCGCCGGTCACGTCGCCGATCCCGTTACGACGGGCGGCCGCGCACTCGGGACCGGCGCCTTGCCACGGGTCGCACCCGTGCGCAGGATCCGGACGAGTTCGTCGGTTCCCGCGCGCTCCAGCGGCAGATGCTCGAGCTCGCGCACGGTCCGCGCGACGTCATACGCACGGGCGGCCAGGAACACGTCGCCGTCGTCCCAGATCGCGTACGACGCCAGCGGCGCGCCGGTTCTCGGCTGCCCGACGCTGCCCGGGTTGAGGACGGTCGTCCGGCCGAAGCGCGCGAGCAACGGACGGTGCGTGTGCCCGTACAGCAGCCAGTCGGCGTCGACGCCGTCCAGCTGGCGCTCCCACTCGGCCTCGGGGGTCTCGGGCGGGAGGTATGTGTAGAGCGGATCGAGTGGTGCCCCATGGAGGGCCAGGAACCTGGCCCCGCCGAACGAGAACTCGGCCCGCAACGGCAGCGACCCGAGGAACGCGCGGTCCGCGTCCGACAGCGCCGCGCGGGTCCAGGAGGCGCTCGCCTCGGCGAGGTCGGCCCAGGCCGGCGCAGCGCCCGTCGGCCCCCCGTTGCCGACCGCCTCGTCGTGGTTGCCGCGCACCGCGTGCGTCGCGCGGCTGCGGACCCACTCGACCGCCGCGGCCGGGTCGGGGCCGTAGTCCACGGCGTCGCCGAGGAACACGACCGCGTCCGCCGTGTCGACGACGCGCTCGAGCGCGGCGAGGTTCGCATGGAGGTCGCTGATGACGAGGAGTCGCATGGGATCGCCTCACTGTAGCCTGCCTCACTGTAGCCTTGACGTTTCGTCGGCCCACTACCTATGCTCTGCCGCCGGCTGAAGAGCGCGATGAGGCTCGC